>JBIIOL010000502.1:0-3149 GCA_044336965.1 Pirellulales bacterium
CGGGCTGGTGCCGGTCACCACCGCCGTGGGGGCCATTCCAGAATTCGTCAACGCCGAGTGTGGTGTGCTTGCACCACCGGAGGACTTCGCAGGGCTGGCCGCTGGAATCGAGAGCCTGTATCTCGACGAGTCCCGGTTTGCGACGATGTCACTCAATGCCAGCCGGCGAGTGCGACGTCAGAGCGACATCGACGACATCGTGGCCAAGGAGATGATGCTGTTGGGGCCAGCGAGTCCGTTGGGTGAACAGGGCCGTTTGCAGTGACGTGGCTCACTCGCTGAAGAGAATGTAAGCTAGAGGCATTCGGTAGCCGAGCAAGCGTGTTTTTTCTGGCGACTTTTAAAGTCTCGCCGCCGGCTCCATTACCGGTAACCATTTCGATAACCAGCGATGATGACGCAGCCCAACCAAACCAAAGGATTCCGTCTAATCTCGTTTGTGTGCGAGACGGACGCCGACCTGCTGCCCCATTTCGTGCACTGGTATCGGGGGCTGGGAGTCGACCGATTCCACTTCGTGATGCACGGCACGTGGAGTCGGGAGAACCTGGCGATGCTGGCCAGCCTGCCGGGCGTCGAATGCTCGCGGTGGGTCAACAAGCCGTTCTGCAAGTCGCTCAAGTGCGACGAGATCACGGCCATCGCCCGCCGCCACGTCGGCGAGTGGGTCGTCTTCGCCGACGCCGACGAACTGCTTGAAATGCCCACCCGTGGCCTGGCGGAGATGGTGGGGGCCCTTGAAGCCGCCGGCATCGAAGAGCTCTACGCCACGATGCTGCAGCGGGTGGCCGCCGACGGGAGCCTGCCGGACGTGCAGCCCGACAGCGACCTCGACACGCTCTTTCCGATGCACCACGTCGGCCTCTGCGAAGATATGGGGCTCGAGAAGCCGGCGTGGAAGAGCAAGTATCCACTCGCGCGGGTCGGTGCCAACTTCGTCTACCAGCGGGGCAACCACCTTCCCGGCAACAGCCGCTCCGTGGCCCACGTGCCGATCCGATCCGTCATGCACCACTTCAAGTGGCGGAAGAGCCTCCTCGCGGCCTTCGAGCAGGAGCGGGGCGAGGGCACGAATTTTGGCGAGATGGCGGTCTACCGTGACTACATCGAGTCGCACGGCAGCCTGCCGATGGAGGGCGCGAAAAAGAATTCCACCGCCGCGCTTCTCGCGGAGGGGATGCTGCGGCTGCCCACCAAGCAAGAGTCGGCAATCCTAACAGCGATGATCGGCGAGCGGGCCGCTGCTGAAAAGGTACGCATCCGCGTTGGCTTCGTCACCTACGAATTGGGCGGGCCGGGCACACCCAACGGCGGCATCGCCACCGCCATGTCGTCGCTGGCAAAGCTGCAGGCTGCCCACGGCCACGAGGTGGACGTCTTCTACTGCCCGTTCCACATGCCCCGGGAACTGCCTCCGCTGTGGTTCGAATACTGGGCCGCGTTCGGCGTCCGCCTGCACTATGTTTCCCGCATCGAAGCCCGCACGAACCGACAGCTCGAATCTCATGAGGTGGAGGCGGCCATCGTCGAATGCGTGCGACGTGCCGGCCGATTCGACTCGCTTCACTTTCACGACACGCAGGGGTTTGCAGCCCGGTTCTGCATGCTCAAGCGGGCTGAACTCGAGTTTGCCGACACGCGGATCGCCATCACCACCCACGGCGGCACGCGGTGGCACAACGAGTTCAACGGCACGCCGTGGGACGAGCGTGCCTATCAGCAGGAGTTGATCGGCCAGCGGCTCTGCGACATGGTCGTCTCTCCGAGCGCCTACCTGATCGAGTGGAACCGGCAGCTCGACGCACTGCCCGCCCGGCACGTCGTGCTCCAGAACGTGCTGGAGCCCGAGAGCAAATCGTTCACCCGGCCGCTCGACCGGGCCGTGGTGCCAGAGTGCCTGGCGTTCTTCGGACGGGTCGAGACTCGCAAGGGCATCGACCTCTTCCTCGCCGCCCTGCGTGAACTCGCCAGCAGCACCGACCTCCGCCCTGACGTGCTCGTCCTCGGCCGGTTCGGCACCGGATATTCCCAGGAACGATTCGATGAGGAGACGGCAGGGCTGCCCTTCAGTATCAGCCACTCGAAGTCGCTCAATCCCCAGCAGGCCCTGCGGATGCTGAAGGAGAAGAAGACGCTTTCGATCATGCCCTCCCGCCAGGAAAACTCTCCCTATGTGGCCTACGAGGCAATGGAGAACCAGCTCCCCTTCCTCGTCAGCTTCACCGGTGGAACGTCCGAGTTGATCCGTCGTGAGGACTGGCCGCAGGCGGAGCTTCCCGCGGAGCCGGCCGCTATGGCCAAGAAGATCGCCGGGATTCTGCGGCGAGGCCTGCGTCCCGCGCGGCTCGCCTTCGATCCGCTGGAGGTCGAACTGCGTAACCTCACCCTCTGGCGTTCGTTCGCCACCGAAAAAGACCGACCGGCCGGACAGCGGTCCGCCAAAACTGTGCGGTTTGCCCTGACTGACTGGGCCGTGGCGGCGGCTCGCGATCGGCAGGAGATCGTCGCCCTCGTGCCAGCGGGCGTGGACGTGGCCGAGTCGCAGGTCCAGGCAATGGCACGACTGCTGGCCTCGTGTCGCCATGCTGACATCGTCGAGCCATCCTGCCAGGTGGCCGAGACGGAGACTGGCACGGAGATGTCGTCGCTGCAGCTGAAGAAGGCGACGCCGCGGGAGGCTGCGCTGATCACCGGTCCCCTGCCCCTCGTGGTGCGGGCGGGCGTGATCGCCGATCTCGGACCCGCTCTGGCGGCCTCACCGCCCGACAACCTCTATGGTTTGCTCATGACGGCCGCCCACGAGATGGGCAAGAGCGTGCTGCCCATTCCGCTCGTGACCCATCGCAGCCGCTTTGTGCCCGGCCTCGAACAGCGGGCGGTCTGCAACCGCCTGAATCTGCCACTGGCCCGCCAGCGGCCGTTCGAGAGGCCGCCCCGGCCTCTCGAACAGGTCAACATGTTCTGTGGGATGCTGACCGCCGAGCCCTTCGTGGCGATCTCGATGATCAGCCCTGAGTGCCCCTACGGCGCTCTCTCGCTCTTTCCCGGTGAACTGGCCGATCGGCCCTCGCTCCACCTGATCGCCACGAACAGTTCCCTCCGCTGGGTCGCCCGCTCAGACCTGCCCCGCCGCATCGCCGAGGCACGCG
>JBIIOL010000077.1:0-10001 GCA_044336965.1 Pirellulales bacterium
GCTGCGGATGTCGGCCCCCGCGTCGAGCAGATGCGTGGCGAAACTGTGTCGCAACGTGTGCGGACTCGCCCGGCGGGAGAGTCCTGCAACTGCCAGGTGCTTCTCCAGCAGCCTTGCCACACCACGAACCGACAGCCTCCCGCCGAATCGATTGGTGAACAGTGGCCTCGCCGCACCCCGGGGCGGGGCGGTCGCTGGTCGTGGCCGCGCTGCAAGCCAGGTGTGCAGGGCGGATTGCGCGTGTGAACCCACCATTCCCAGCCGTTCGCGGCGGCCCTTGCCGCGGACTCGGATGGTGCCGCCGCGGATGTCCAGGTCTGCATCATCAAGATTCACCAGTTCCCGGACACGCACGCCTGACGAATACATCAGTTCGAGAATCGCCCGATCCCGCAGGCCGCCAGCCCTGGCCGGTTTGGGGGCGGCCAGCAGCCGGCCGATCTCCTCGCCCGTCAGAAACTTCGGCAGCTTGCGCGAGCGTTTGGGGCTGCGCAACGGCTTGGCTGGATTGGCGGGCACCCAGCCCTCCCGCTGGCCAAACGCATAGAAACTGCGTGTGCTGGCCAATTTGCGGGCCACGCTCGAGGCGGCATAGCCCGCGGCATGCAGGCCGGCCGCGAATCGGCGGAGGATGACGCTGGAGGCCTCGCTCGGCGTGCGGCACCCCGCAGACCGAAGGAATTCCTCGAGTTGCCTCAGGTCCTCGCGGTAGCTCTTGAGCGTCAGCGGCGAGGCACCGCGTTCCGCGGTAAGAAACCTGAGGAACCGCTCGATCGCCGCCGAGAAAGCATCTCCCGCTGCAGACGAATGCGCTGCCATCGGAACAACTCAGGCCGGGCGGTCGGCACGGGGCACGAAGCGATGGCGGCGGCTGTGGGACGCGGTCCCGCGAACCTTATGCGCGAGCATTGCCGCGTCGTACCAGGAAAAGCTCAGCTCCGGGTTCGACGCGTGCCGGGCGAGCGCGCGAATGGTCTCCTCGCGACTTTCGTCGTCGTAGAGGAACACATAGTGTTCCCCTCCCTTGACCAACGCGATGACATTGATGTCCCGGGAAGCCATTCGCCGCATCCTGCAGGCCGATCGGCCGCACCCACGGCCCACCGAAAAAGGTATCGGCACGCGATGCGAGGACCGTGCAGCCTTCCCGCGTGCACCCGCCCGGTCGCCGTGATCCGGCCATCTCCCCTCAACCCCCCGCCAGTGTGTTTCTGGGGGCGTTCACCCGCACTCGCTCGGGGGCGGCATCGCGCCATCTAAAACAGGTCGGCGAAGCCGCGGAGGGCGACCGGTTCCCGCGACGAGAATGGCTCGCCGTGGAGTGTGCCGATCGTGGCGCCCCACCAGCGGGAAGCCGCCTCGACCCGGTCGAGCACTGTCGGCTTGAGAGCGGTCTGGTCGAACTGACTGGCATAGCATTCCAGGCTGGCCCGCTTGGTGTCCCAGGTGGTGGTGGTGTCCACGACGAAGGCCGGCTGGCGCACCAGCTTCAGATGCACGCTCCAGTAGTAGTAGATGCGTTCCGGATGCCAGGGGTCGCCAGGCAGGTCGCACTTGGTGAGCTTGGCCCAGAACCTCGCCGCCTCCACCAGCCTCGTCGCGGCGATGTGATCGGGATGGGCATCGATCCAGTAGGGCGCAAAGAGCCAGCGGGGACGCACGCGGCGGATCACTCCAGCCAACGATGCCCGGGCGGCAAGCGACGCGCGCAGTCGTCGATTGGGCAGGCCGAGATTCTCACGCCACTGGAGGCTCAGTGCCGCTGTCGCGGCCGCGGTCTCCCGGGCCCGCGTTTCCACAGATCCGCGAGGCGTCGGTTCGCCGTCGGTGAGATCGAGCACCCCCACCTTCAGCCCCTGTGCCTGCATGAGCGCGATGGTGCCCCCCATGCCGAGCTCAGCGTCATCGGGGTGCGGTGCGATCACGAGAATGTCGAGCATGGACGCAGCCTTCGCGAGAACCTTCACGGGTGACCGCCGATTGCCGGGACGGAGTCGTGACAGCATACTCTCCTCCATGCAGACGCACCCGCAGGAACACCTTTTCGACGACGTGTGCAGCCACGCGAGGCAGACTGCCGTGCTGGCATCGGTTGAGTCGCTGCTCGGATGGGACGAGCAGGCGATGATGCCACCGCAGGCCGCGGCTCATCGGGCCGCGCAGGTGGAGACGGTGGCGACCCTCGTGCATCGACACCGCTGCGATCCGGCGTACGGTGCCCAGCTGGCCGCCCTGGCGGCAGGGCCCCTGGCCCGTGAGGGCGCTCCGCAGGTTCGCGCCGCGATCCGGCTCCTCGGCAGGGACTTCGACAAGCATGCCCGCGTGCCGGAACGGCTCGTGGGCACGCTCGCCAAGACCTGCGTCGAGGCCCAGCAGGCCTGGCTGACGGCCCGCGCGGAATCGTCATGGCGCACGCTGGAGCCGTGGCTGCAACGGGTTTTCGACCTCAAGCGAGAGCTCGCGGCCTGCCAGATGCCCGGTGCCGATCCATACGACGCGCTGCTCGACGACTACGAGCCCGGGGGCCGCTGGGAGACGATTGCCGCGCAATTCAGCCAGTTGCGGGACGAGATCGTGCCGCTCGTGCAGGCGTGCGCCGGATCATCGCGGCAGCCCGACGACGCGATCGTGCGACGGAACTACCCTGTGGCCGACCAGCAGCGGTTCGTCCGCGAAGTCGCCTCCCGAATCGGATTCGACTTCCAGCGTGGCCGGCTCGACACCGCCGCGCATCCATTCTGTTCGGGCATGGGGCCGCACGACTGCCGCATCACCACCCGCTGGGATCAACACTCGCTCTCCACGTCCCTCTACGGCGTGTTGCACGAGGCCGGGCATGGACTCTACGAGCAGGGCCTGCCCGTCGAGTGGTATGGCCTGCCCCCCGGAGAAGCCGCGTCGCTCGGTATCCACGAGTCGCAGTCGCGGCTCTGGGAAAATCTCGTCGGCCGTTCGCCGGAGTTTTGGGAATGGTGCTTCCCGATCGCCAGGGAGTCCTTTCCGCAATCGCTGGGCGACGTCGATGCGGCACGCGTGCAGGAGTCGCTCATGGTCGTGCGGCCATCCCTGATCCGAGTCGAGGCAGATGAGGTCACCTACAATCTCCACGTCATGATGCGGTTCGATCTCGAACGCGCCGTGGTGCACGGCGAACTGGCCGTCGCTGATCTTCCGGAGGCATGGAACGAGCGATTTGCCCGCGACTTCGGCTTCCGTCCACCATCCGATGCGGTGGGCGTGCTGCAGGACATCCACTGGAGTGCCGGACTCATCGGCTATTTCCCCACCTATACGCTGGGCAACATCTTCGCGGCCCAACTCATGGCAGCGGCAGCCCGACAGGTGCCCGACCTGAACCGCGACCTGGCCGCGGGCCGCTTTGCGGGACTGCTCTCCTGGCTGCGGACTCACGTGCACGCCTATGGCAGGCAGCTCGAGTCCGCCTCGCTCGTGGAGCAGGCCAGCCAGCAGCCCGTTTCGGCGAAATGGCTGGTGGGGAGCCTCCGACGCCGGTACGGGGTTGCGTACGGACTGGGGTGAGGGGGCGGTCGGCCGGTGGATCGTGACGGCAGTGAAATTCCCGCACCGTTTCCCATTTCCTGCCCCCCGTTCGGACTGGCAGCGGGGCGATGGTAGACTTTCAGCATCCAGGCGGCGACGCGGTTTGCGTTCACGCCCGGCACAGACGTACTTGGTACTGGTTCTGCGAAACGCGTGGCGGCTCACAGGGTTCAACATCCCCGCGCCGGCATGCGGATGGGAGGAATCGATGGCAACTGACGACGACAAGCAGATTCCCGATCCGGATCCGTGGGCCGGGCTCGACATCGGTGAAGCGGAAGACAAGGGAGACGAGTTTACCTTTGCCTTCGATGGCCTCGAAGACGACGCGGCGAGCCCCGCCGAGCCCTCGGTCGAGCTTCCCGCAGATCCTCTTCCCACGCATGCACATGGGGATCACATCGTCGCATCCATCCACGAGGAGCCGTCCGAGTTCGACGAGGCTGCCTTTGGCAACCTGCCAGCAGATGACGGTCACGAAGACGTGACGGCGGAGGATGCTCCGCTGGCGGTATTTCCACCGCCAGACGCCGAGCTGACCGGATCGGAGGTGCTTATCGGCACCGGGCGTTCCGGCATCATTGCGATGCCCAATGCCGTGGACGTCTCCGGCGATGAAGACGCCGGCGGTCGCGATGCCTTTGATGACGGCTTCGACGACAACGACATCGCCCGTGAGTTGGGATTGGCAGATGTCGAAGAGGAATCCGTCGCTGCCGAGGCGAACGGTGACCAAGACGATCCTGACGGTGCGGCCGACTTTGGCGACCCCTTCCCCGAGACGCACTCGGACGACGTGTCCTTCGACGCGGGCATGATGGCCGGAGCGTCCCCGTTTGCCGACAGTGACCGGCCCGAGGACCGGCCCGAGGATCGGCCCGAGGCCGATGCGCAGGATCCCTGGCAGGACGATCCTGCATCGATTCCCCTCACCGCAGCCGTGGCGGCGGCCGGAGCAGCCGTGGCAGCAGCGCCCATCGGCAGCCGTGCGCCGGCAGCAAGAAAAAAGGGGGGTGGCCTTGGCCAGATGGTCGGTGTGGTGCTGGGCGGGCTGATGGCACTGCCCATCACCTATGCCATTCTGATCTGGGGATTTCAGAAGGACCCGTTCAAGTTCGGCAAGCAGGTGCCGGAGCAGCTGGCATTCCTCCTGCCGCAAAAACTTCAGCCCGGATACAAGCCGCCCAGGAAGGCGAACGCTGGTCCGAGCCTGGACGCCGCTCCCAGTCTGGATGATCTCCCGATGCTCGACACGGGGGCTTCCCAGCCAGGTGCGGAGCCGGATGAGACCGCCGCCGCCGAGCCGGCTGACAGTGAACCAGCCGATTCGGATAAGCCCGCTGAGTCTGCCCAGACCGAGCCCATGAAGACGGAGACGGTGGCGGGAACACCAGGCGAAACCGCCGCTGACTCGGCGTCAGCCAAGCCTGCCGAGCCCTCAGAACCTGGCGCCGATCCTGCCGGCACGAGCGATGCCGACAGCGTCGCGGCCGCGCCTGCGATGGCTGCCGACACCAAAGCCGACACCAAGGTTGCGGCGCTGCCGAAATCAGATGCGTTGCCCGGCCTCGATGCCCTGATGGCCGACGCCGGTGCGGCTGTTGTCGCTTCGGTTCCCGCGGCCACCCCCCTTCCAGCACCGCTGCCGCCGCTCGATCTGAGCGGCGTGGACATGGCCGCAGAGCGGGTCGCGCTGGCGCGGGAGTCGCTGGATGCGATTGGTGATCCTCTGTCGCCGGATCGCGATCGACTGCTGGTCGCATGGTACAAGCGGATGGCCACGCTCAGTGAGGAGCTGGTGAGACTCGAGACGATCGCAGCCGATTCCGGTCGCCCGCTGCCACCGACGCCTGCCTCGGCCGCCGATCTGCTCGACGGGATCTGCGTCAGTGATACTGCCGTGTCAGATCTCGACAGGCTCGGAGGGATGTGGCTCGCCAGTCAGAAGCGGCGGGCGGATGGGGTCTCGTTGGTCGTCACCCTGGGCGCCTCCCGGCAGGTGGGGCCTTACTGGAGCACACGCGCGTTGGTCTCCGCCGCACAGGCGGACGGTGCCGACCGCAGCATGGCGATCATCTCGCGTTTGGCTCCGCCGGCCGATACTGGCGATCGCGTCGTGGTCTCTGGTGTGATGTTCGACGGCGATGCGGTCTGGGCCGCCGACATGCGGCCGGTTGCGCCGCAGCCAGTGTCGGATGCCGCCCAGGAATAGCGAACCACGCCTGTCCGCCGGCCGTGCGAAGCGATGGAGGGGCAGTGGCAGAATCGGCGATGAGCATCGCGGATCGCGTCGCGGCAGGCAAAGTGCGGCCGAGCGAGGTGCTCGCTGATCATGTCGCCCGTCATGGCGAAACGCATGCCGCGCTGAACGCGCTCGTGCAGCCGCGGCATGCCGCGGCCGGCGTGGAGGCCGAGCGGCTCGAGTCGCGACTTCGCGAGGGCGAAGTCGTGGGGCCTCTTGCCGGTGTGCCGGTGAGCGTCAAGGAATGTTTCGCGGTGGCGGGACTCATGACGAGCCTCGGCATCCCCTCGCTGCAGCAGCGGGGCGACGTCGCGGATGCCCCGATCGTCGCGAGGCTGCGGGCGGCCGGTGCGGTCATCGTCGGCAAGGGCAACGTACCCCAGGCGATGTACCTGCACGAGACAGACAACCCTGTCTGGGGCCGCACGAATCATCCGTTCAACACAGCCCGCGGCCCCGGAGGCTCCAGCGGTGGCGACGCGGCGCTGGTGGCCGCCGGCGTGGTGCCGCTGGCGGTGGGCACGGATCTGGCCGGCAGCATCCGCCAGCCGGCGCATGCCTGCGGTATTGCCGGATTGATGCCGCGGTCCGTCGTGCTCGGCGACGGCGGTGCCTACGACACGGTGCCCCACCTGACAGTCGTGCGGCCCCGGGCGGGCTTCCTAGCCAGGGAGGTCGAAGATCTCGCGCTCGCCCTTGCGGCGTTGGGGCCCGGATCATCACGGGAGCCGCGAGCTCGATCCGCTGAAGCCATGCCGGATGGCGAACGGCACGGCAGCGCTGGCTGCCTGCGGGTCGCCTGGTGGGATGGCGCGGGGCCACTCGAGCCCTCGCCCGCCGTGAGACGGGCCGTGCACGAATCGGTGAGCCGTCTTGCCCGCGCTGGAGTGGAGACTGTCCGTCTGGATGGCAGTCTGGCCACGGAGGCTGCGTGGCTGCACCTGGCATTGCTGTCGGCCGATGGCGGCGCCGACATCCGCCGGCTCTTTGCCGGCAGACGGCCGATCCCTCCGGTCGCGCGGTTACTGCGGCTGGCGGGGCTGCCGAGATGGCTGCGGCCTCTGCTCGCCGGTGTCTCACGGGCCGTGGGAGGGGGCATCGAGGCCGTGGCCCTGCGTGCCACCGGCCCGAGGCACGGTGCGGCACTTGAATCGCTCTGTGACCGTCGGGCCGCATTTGCGACGCGGTTCGAGAGGCTGATGGCCCCCTATGACGCGATTGTGTGCCCCGTGTCGGCACTGCCGGCGCTGCCGCACGGCACGGCGAGCCGCCTGTTGATCGCGGCGGCCCCCTGCCTGTTGGCGAACCTGCTCGATCTGGCCGCCGGAACTGTGCCGGTCACGAGGGTGATGCCTGACGAGGAAGGGGGGCGTGTCCGCAGTCTTGATCGGGTTGCCCGTGCGGCCGCCGTCGCCGATCGTGACAGCCGGGGCCTGCCCGTCGGGGTGCAGGTGGTGGGCTCGCCGGGCCTGGCATCAGCCGAAGACCCCATGCGGCCCGAGCGGATCGTGCTCGACGTCATGCGGTTGATCGAACGGGCTCGCGATGATCACCAGAACGGTGGGGTATACTAGTACGAGTCGAAGGGCGCGGGTCGGGCGTCTTGCCGACCGTGGTTTGGATCCAAACGGAGGAGACGCATGTCCGGGGATGTCGACAACCAGCCCATGGGGGCCAACGACCTGCCGCCGGTCGTCGAGGAGTTTGCGTCGATCCGCCGGATCGTGAAGTGGGTGTCGGAACCGGACCCGTTCGGCCGGGGCGGGGAACTGAAGTACGCTCCCGAAGACACCCATGATTTTCGGCCGAGCCTGCGGTGCCCCGTACCGGTCGTCACCGTGCTCGACGACGGCTCGCTGGAGCAGGGGGAGGATGTGCGGGTGCGGCAGGAGCGGCTTGCGATCGGCCGGATCTCCGGCGACATCCAGATTTCCAACGATGCCTCGATATCGGGCAACCATGCCGAAATTCGGCGGACGTCATGGAAGGGGGGATTCCAATGGCATCTGCACGACCTCAACAGCGTGAACGGGACGTTCGTGCGCTGCGTTCGCGCAGTCCTGCATGCAAAAGCGATCGTCATCCTCGGGGCGCGACGGTTCCGGCTCAGCAACCCGTTGAAGCCGGACGCAGTGCCCGTGGCCGGCCACCAGACTCATCTCATGGACGGCAAGCACATTCCAGAAGCCGTCTGGCCGGTGCTCGCGGAGGCATCTGCGAAGCCCGGAGCGGTGGCGTTTTCCCTGCGTTCGGACAGGCTGGTGATCGGGCGGGCGGGGGGCGGCGCCGACATCGAACTCGACGACCCACTGTTGGCAAACCGTCATGCCGAACTCAAGCGGCTGCGAGACGGCACGTGGATGATTTCCTCCGAGACGACCCGCAACGGCATCTGGGTGTCGGTGTCCGCAGTCGGACTCACTCCCTACTGCTTCTTTCGGTGCGGCGAGCAGCGGTTTCGGTTCATGATTCCCTGATTGCTCCAGCCTGCTAGCGATTCATGCGAGACGTGATGCTTGACGGCATCCGTTCGATGGGGAGCACCTCGCACGCCCCGCCGAGGTCGATGGCGGCCTTTGGCATGCTCCAGACGACGCTCGTGGCCTCGTCCTGGGCGATGGTGTGCCAGCCGCCGGCACGCAGTTTCGACATCCCCCTCGCCCCGTCCCTGCCCATGCCGGTGAGCAGAACGGCTGTCCCGGGCTGCGGCCAGTGATCGGCCACGCTCTCGAAGAACACGTCGACGCTGGGGCGGAAGAATACCTCCCGCGGCTCCTCGCGATACTCGAGCGTGCGGCCCTTCGACAGCACGATGTGGTCGTTTGTGCCGGCCAGCAGCACGGTCCCGGCCTGGGGCCGTTCGCCCCCCACGGCCACGCGGACGGCATGGCCGGTCCGCTCCGCCAGCCACTTGGCCAGCCCCTGCGAGAAAGCGACATCGACGTGCTGCACGACGACCGCTGCCACGTTCCAGTCACGCGGCAGCGGCACGAGCAGGTCGGCGATGGCCTTGGGACCACCGGTCGACGCGCCGATCACGAGCAGCCGTGGCGTCGCGGCCACCTCGTCGCTCCGCGCGGCCCGACGAGCGTCGGACGGAGCGCCCACGAGCTTGGCCACGGTGGCGATCTTTTCCACGAGGGCATTGGCGCCCGTCATTTCGCCTGTCGGGCCCAGCATGGGGGTGTCGACCGCATCCAGCGCGCCGAAGCCCATCGCATCGTAGACCAGCGAGATATTGCCACTGACCGTGGCGGTCACGATCAGGATCGCGCACGGGCTGCCCGCCATGATCTGTCGCGTGGCCTGCACGCCGTCCACGTGCGGCATGATCAGATCCATGAGGATCAGATCGGGACGGTCCCGCTTCGCCATCGCGATCGCCTCCACGCCGTCGGCCGCCGTCCAGGCCAGGCTGTGGTCCGGCAGGCTGGCCACCACGCGACGCAACGCCTCGCTGGCGGCCCGAACGTCGTTGACGATTGCGATTTTCACGGTGCTTCGGCTCCCTCTCGACACGCCGACGTGTGCATGGATTCAGTCATTCGGTTCGCCGATCAGATCGACGATCGTATGGAGAAAGGTCTGGTCGTGGAAGCTGGCCTTCGTCAGGTAGCGGTTCGCGCCCGCTTCGAGCCCTCGAAGCCGATCCTCCTCCCGGTCCTTGTACGAGACGATCACGATGGGAATGCCCTTGCGGGCCGGGTCTGCCTTGATGAGCGACACCATTCCGATGCCGTCCAGACGTGGCATGTCGACGTCGGTCACCACCAGGTCGTACTCCCCGCCGCGGATGGCGTTCCAGCCATCCATCCCGTCGACCGCCACGTCGACATCGAAGCCCCGTGACTGCAGCAGCTGCCGCTCGAGTTCACGCACCGTGATCGAATCATCCACGACGAGGATGCGCTTGCGCCGCCGGACCTGTTCGGCCATCCGGGCAAACTCCACCCTGGTCAGCCGGCGGCCCGTCAGCAAGCCATCGATCGATCGCACGAGATCGTCGACATCGACGATCAGAACCGGGTCGCCGTTCTCGAGCAGCGAGGCGCTGTTGATGTCGGGCACCTTCCCCAGCCGTGGGTCGAGCGGGCGGACCTCCAGATCTCGCTCGCCAAGAAACGCGGTGACGATCATGCCGAACTGCTGGCCGCGATCGCTGATCACGACCACCGGGAGGGCGTCGTCGGCCGCCGGC
>JBIIOL010000503.1:0-3145 GCA_044336965.1 Pirellulales bacterium
AAAGGTCGGAGCGGTGATCGACGAGGCTGGCATCCCGCCGCTGCTCCGGCGGCATAAAGTCGGGCGTGCCCAGCACGGCGCCGGTCATTGTCTGGCCGTGGTCGCCGGCCTGCGCCTTCGCGAGGCCGAAGTCGGTGAGCTTCGGGGTGCCGTCTTTCGTCAGGAGAACATTCGCCGGCTTGATGTCGCGGTGGATGATGCCGAGGTCATGGGCCTTGGCGAGGCCGTCGCAGAGCTCGCAGGCGAGGTCGACCGCCTCTTCCAGTGGGATCGCTCCGTCGCGGCAGCGGTCGAGCAGGCTACCGCCGTCGACATACTCCATGATCAGAAACGGCCCGTCGTTGGCACGGCCGTAGTCGTAGATCTGGACGACGTTGGGGTGATTCAAGGCGGCGATCGACTTGGCTTCGGTGAGGAAGCGATTGACGGCCATGCGATTGCCGGCCGCCTCGCCGAGGATTCGCTTGATCGCCACCTTGCGGTCGAGCCGCGTGTCGGTAGCGAGAAGGACCGCGCCCATGCCGCCCTGGCCGAGCGTGCCCTCGACACGATAGCGGGCCTCGAGATCGGCGACCTCGATGTCGTCGAGAACCGTCTCCTGTCCGGAGAGGCCGTCGCCGAGCGTCCGCTCGTCGCCAATGCTCACGTCGGCCCGCTGCGGCCGCTTGCCACCGGCCAACGTCGCTTCGCCACCAAGACTTTGTTCGGATGCGTCTGTCATGGGGCCTTCCACTCGGGGGCGCGGGCATCGCACCGGCGTATCCTGCAGCCGATTTCCCACCGATGCTCAACGGCAACAGCATACCCCTTCCGGGGAGGCGGTCCACGCTACCGGAGTCGCGAGGGGCAATGGCCGGAGGCGGCCGCAGGTCGGCTCCGCATCTGGATTCTCCAGATGGCGGGACAGAGCATCGCTACGCCGTTAGGGATGTGACCACACGGAGCTGACCGGCTCCCGCAGAGTTCTCCAGCCGCCCCACAAGGAATCGCTCGGAACTGTCGCTGCTTACGGCGATCAGCGGCGTGTCCCACAGCACTTAGCGAGTTGCGACGTGCTTCAATCGGTAGCAGAGCATAACTCGCTTAACGCTATGCATGAAACGCGGGGGCATCTCTTTCGTGTCGACGAACATCGCAAGCATGTCGGCCAACGGCTTCAGGGCCAGCTTGACTTCCGTCTCGTCATCAGTCAGGAAGCCAAGGGTGCACGTTGCCGACGGGGTGCTCAGGACGAACTCCACGGCGATCTTGACTGCTTCAAAGAGCGGGGCGATTTCGGCTCTAGGGCCTTGGAGGAGTGCCAGAGAGCCGACGAAGAATTCAGTTGGGGACTGGTAAGCGACAACTCGATCAAAGACGCCTTGCACTTCACGGGCATCCGTTCCGCAGAGATCCCGTGCACGAGAAACTAATTGATCCCGGGCTTCTCTGACGAGTCTGTGCTCTTCGTCCGCGGGCTGCCAGGACGCAAAGGCTGGGTCAACGTCGCGAACCAGATTCCGAAAGCCGCGACCAACAGCGTTAGCCCAGCGATAAGGGCTATCTTCAGACGATATGCCCGGCTGGTTGGGCCGTTCGTCGCCGCTGTCGCGAGCTTTTTTTTTTCAACAAGCGGGACAAGGAGTGAACCGAAATGCTCCTGCCCGACCGTTGCCAGCATTGCGAGCGGAGTTCCTTTTGCGAGCAGGCTGCTCGCATCATCGGCTGAATCGATCAGATTGAGGACGCAAGCCCGCCCCGAGGCGCTGCCGTCGATGATCGCATGCGCCCGGCGGACGAACTCTTTCCGGGCGGCTTCGTTGGGCAGGGCCCCCAGCCATGACTCCGGTGCCGTAGATGGCATGGAAGAAGCTGGCTTCACGGGCGGCAATGCGAGCAGAGCTGCCTCTAGCCGCTGCCGAACCGGCTCGGCGGCTGCGGCATCGTCGCGGCGAGCAAAGCAGTCTTCGATGAAATCCTTGGGAAAGTGTTCGTCGAGAACCGAGGTCAGCACGGCGAGAACCGGTTGGTGGATCGTCGCATCTGCGGCGACCTCAACGAGCCGTTTCGCGAGACCGGAATCCTGGGCACCACCACATACGCCGTCGAGTACGACCGTATAACGGATTACGCTGCCTACGCGATCTCGGCGAGTTGAGGGAATGCCGCTGACGAGGCATCGCCATGAGTTACCGTCCCGCTCGATGAGGATCGTCGGGTCTTCAAAGGCGGTAACGGTTCTATAGTCGCGCCACCATTGGGATACGGGAGAGTCACCAAGAAAGGTGTAATCAGCCCCATGCCCTCGGGTTTGGATGTACGTTGCCATGCCAAGCCTCAGAGATTTTCAACTCGACTGCCGTAAGGCTGGCTGCCAAGCCAGGACAGCGCTTCCTTAAGGTCTTCAACTCGTCGCCACGCCAATTGTGCTTGGACCCGATCAAGCCCGCGTTGGCCGTTCAGCCAGTGCCACATGTTCCCGAAGAAACCAAAATCACGGGTCGCTATCTCGGTCTTGCCCTTTGCTTCGGCGTTCTTCACATCCTGTTCCATAGCCACGAACTGCTTCATCAGCGTGATAAGGACGGCGTCTGCTCCCTTTACCTGTCGACGATACGGCTTCCGAACCAAGTAATCGGCAGAAAAATCCATCCCTCCAGGAACTGCCGGGTCGGGCTGCCAGCGCGCTTCGATAAGTTCAATGCAACCGATGGTGTCAATTGGTGAATAGATGATATTCACATGCGGCGCCTCGCCTTTCACGGCATGAATAACGGGCTCGTACAAAGAGCGAATCGTGGAGAGTAGCTTCGGGGCTTCGTTTTTCGTGCCACCGTTGTCCGCAAAATAAGACTCGCACTTCACTGGGCAAATGAGCACGGCGGCGGGCTCATGACTGCGTTTCTTGCGTTCCTTGCCCCACTCGCGTGCTATCCCTGCTACCTGCGCGATCGTAAGTATGAAAGGCGCAGCCGCGCGGTGGGTGCCCTCGGAAGCCTCCATCGCGACTGACGCGTCGATGGGGATAATTAAAACCGGGCTGTCTTTGAACCACTGCTGGCACCCTCGCCAGTCCTCTTGGCGGTTTGCCGGCCGCCGATCCTCGTCGATCCACCCGCCCGGGTAATCCATGATGTTCAGGCTGATGCGGAAATCACAATCGCCC
>JBIIOL010000638.1:0-3136 GCA_044336965.1 Pirellulales bacterium
CGACCACGTATACCTTATTGGGCAATGATCCTAACGGATGTGCAGGCTCCACAACAGTTACCGTTAACGTGAACGCCTTACCTACCATTACTGCAACTGCATCAAACGGATTAGTATGTGAAGGAACTGCTGATACACTTACAGCTTCCGGAGGAGCATCTTATGCGTGGAGTTCAGGTGGAACTGCTTCAACAGAAATTGTAACGCCAACTTCTACCACCACGTACACGGTTACAGGCACCGACGCGAACGGATGTTCTTCTACATCTGCAATTACAGTGAACGTTAATCCAAGTCCTGCTATCACAGCATTAACACTGGACACTACTGTATGTGACGGCAGCAACGCAACGTTGATCGCGGACGGCGGTTTGTCGTACTTGTGGAATAACAACAACACGAACGACACTATCGTGGTGAATCCGATCGGCTCTACAACTTATACCGTTACGGGAACCGATGCCAACGGTTGTTCCAACACTGCGACCGTAACCGTGCTTACGAATGCTTTACCCACTGTTGATTTAGGAACAGATGTTAACCAGTGCGGATCATCGGCAACTTTAGATGCAGGTCCTGCCGGAGTAACTTATGTGTGGAGTTCAGGAGGAACTGCACAAACAGAAGTTGTTTCAGCTGACGGCTCTTACAACGTTACCGTAACAGATGTAAATGGATGTTCTAATTCAGATACCATCAACGTTACCTTGTTGGCCAATCCTGTGGTGAATTTAGGTAACGACGGCTCGGTTTGCGGCAACGTTGTTTTGGATGCACAGAACCAAGGTTCTACTTACATCTGGAATGACAATTCCAGTGGACAAACATTAAACGTAACTACAAGCGGAACATATTACGTAACTGTAGTTAACAGCAACGGTTGTACTTCAAGCGACACTATTGCATTAGTGGTGAATGCGAATCCTACAACAACCGCATCTGCATCAGCAACAACAGTTTGTTTGGATGACGCTAACGTAACTTTAACCGGAACTCCTGCCGGCGGCGCGTTCAGCGGTCCGGGTGTGAGTGGTAACAGCTTCGATCCTTCTATAGGAGCAGGTGCTCAAACTATCGTGTACAGCTTTACTGATAATAATGGATGCACCGGAACTTCAACAGTTGTTGTAAACGTTAATGCTTGTGTGGGTATTGCTGAAAATGCGGCATCGTCATTTGGTGTTTATCCAAATCCAACGAACGGATTGCTGAATATCGTGTTCAACACTGCGGCTGAAGAAGCTGTTATTGTTGTAACTGACGTTGCAGGAAAAGTAGTGATGACACAACAAATCAACGGTGTGCAGTCGGGTTCAGTTGCAGGAATTAATTTGAGCAACGAAGCTGCAGGAATTTACTTCGTGCGTGTGCAGGTTGGAACTGTATCATCAGTTCAAAAGATTCAAGTCGTGAAGTAATCTTCAACGCCAACTATTTAAAGGGCTTTCAGCAATGAGAGCCCTTTTTTGTTGGACCAAAGTGATGTTGACAACTCGAAAAAAATCATCTCCTCTCCCGCTGTACATTTGCAACAAATACCAACATTTTTGCACGATACGTTTAGACCATGAGCACTGTACGACGCGTTTTTATTCCTAATCCCGATCCTGTTGCTACAAAACAGTTACAACAACAATTAAACATTCATCCTGCATTAGCACAGATATTAGTGCAACGCGGTATTAACACATTCGAAGCGGCGCGCCACTTTTTCCGACCGCAACTCACCGACCTGCACGATCCGTTTTTGATGAAAGATATGGATGTTGCCATCCAACGCATAGCTGCGGCACTACAACACAACGAAGCTATTTTGGTGTACGGCGATTATGACGTGGACGGAACAACAGCTGTTGCTGTGGTGTTTTCTTTTTTGAAATCGTTACATGCTAATGTCGGTTTTTACATTCCCGATCGGTACAGTGAAGGTTACGGAGTGTCCACACAAGGCATCGACTATGCACATGAAAAGGGATATAGTCTGATCATCGCTCTCGATTGCGGAATCAAGAGTATTGATAAAGTAGGGTACGCGAAAGGAAAAAATATTGATTTCATCATCTGTGATCACCACTTGCCCGGAGATGAATTGCCTGATGCCGTTGCTGTACTTGATCCGAAACGAAACGATTGCCATTATCCATTTAAAGATTTGTGTGGTTGTGGAATCGGATTCAAGCTGATTCAAGGTTTGCAACAACATTTGAAGTTATCCGACGAAAAAGTCCTAGCATACTTGGATTTGGTAGCTGTGAGCATTGCAGCGGATATCGTTCCCGTTACCGGAGAAAATCGCGTGCTGGCATATTACGGATTACAACAACTCAATCAACACCCCCGCGCAGGACTAAAAGCCATCGGCACTGCAGCAAAAGTGAAACCCGCAGCAGACGGCACTTTTAACTTCAGCATCTCCGATTTGGTTTTTGTTTTTGCACCGCGCATTAATGCAGCAGGTCGTATTGAACACGGAAAATACGCTGTAACGCTGCTTACTACAAACGATTATGAAGAAGCCTTACAACGTGCGGAAGGATTGAATGAAGTTAATCGCACACGCCGTGACCTTGACAAACAAATTACTGAAGAGGCACTTAATTTGTTACGCAACGATTCAACAACAGCAAACAAAAAAAGTACTGTGGTGTATAGCGAAGACTGGCACAAAGGTGTTGTCGGCATCGTAGCATCGCGATTAATTGAAAATTATTATCGTCCGACTATTGTATTGACGCGCAGCAATGGCGTGGTTACCGGTAGTGCGCGCTCTGTAAGTGATTTTGATGTGTACGAAGCCATTGAAGCTTGCAGCGACTTGTTGATTCAATTTGGCGGGCACGCTTTTGCTGCAGGACTGACGATGGCGCCGGAAAATGTGGAAGCCTTCCGTGAAAAATTTGAAGCGGTGGTTAGTACGCGCATCAAGCCCCACCAGGTGATTCCCGAGATTCGTATTGATGCACGTATTGCGGTGAGTACGGTGGACGGTAAATTTTTCAGTGTGTTGCAACAAATGGCGCCGTTTGGGCCGGGCAATATGAATCCAGTTTTCTGTACCGACAATTTAACTGATCGCGGTTGGGCCAAAGTGGTTGGGGACGATCATTTAAAATGCGATTTAACCGACGGATCATCT
>JBIIOL010000504.1:0-3127 GCA_044336965.1 Pirellulales bacterium
GCACAGATGACCGCGGCGAGGTCGTCGTCGACGCCGTGATCAAGGGAGACACCGTCCGGGAAGTGCTCGACTACGTCGAATTCGATGCCAACCAGTTGGTGCAGCGACTGCGGGCCTCGATCGAGCAGGCGGTCCGCGAGGGAAGGATCTGCGACGGCCAAGCGGGCAGGTTCCTGAAGTTTTACGAAGAGGGGCTCGGCGGCTACACCTACCTCGAGGAGCCGGGCTGAGCGACTGCACTCTGAGCGACTGCACTCTGAGCGACTGCACTCAAGGAACTGGCCGCTTCGCCGGCGGGGCTCATGCTCGCCGCCGGCGGATTTTGACATTGCAGGCTCGTCTGGAATGGTTCGCCAACTCTCTCAGTCAAAATTCACCGGCGTCTGCGCGTGACCCCGACCGGCTTCGCTCCCGTTTTCCGCTTTTGCACACATACCGATGCACCTGATCCGCGTGGGCGGGACCGCCCTCAACCAGACGCCCCTTGATTGGGATGGGAACCGCGACCGAATCATCGCGGCGATCGCGGCGGCGCGGGACCGCGGTGTCGCGATTCTCTGCCTGCCGGAGCTTTGCATCAGTGGCTACGGCTGCGAGGATGCCTTCCAGTCGCCGGGCGTGCAGCGGATGGCGTGGCGGGTGCTCGAGGAGATCGTGCCGCACACGACCGGTATCGTCGTGGCGGTCGGCCTGCCGGTGCGGTTCGAGAACGGGGTCTACGACGCGGCCGCGGTGCTGGCAGACGGACGATTGGCGGGAATTGCCTGTAAGCAGCATCTCGCCGGCGAGGGCATCCACTACGAGCCGCGATGGTTTCGACCGTGGCCCAAGGGACGGCGGGCGCATCTGGTCGTCGACGGGCGGAGCGTGCCGATCGGCGACCTCCGGTTCGACTGTGGCGGCGTCCGCGTCGGCTTTGAAATCTGCGAAGACGCCTGGGCGGCTGACCGTCCCGGGGCGGGGCTGGCCGCGCGGGGCGTGGACCTGATTCTCAATCCATCTGCGAGCCATTTCGCCTTCGGCAAGGACGAGATCCGCCGCCGGTTCGTGCTCGAGGGATCGCGGGCCTTCGGGGCGACCTATGTGTATGCCAACCTGCTCGGCAACGAGGCGGGCCGCGCGATCTACGACGGCGGAGTGATCATCGCCACCGGCGGCCGGATCGCCGCCGCGGGCCGGCGGTTCTCCTTCACCGATCAGGTCTGCACGACGGCGGTCGTGGATGTCGACGCCACGCGGCTGGCGCAGACGCGGCTGTCGCTCGAGCCGGCGTTGTCCGATCGCAAGGGCGACGGCGACAGTGAGTGCGTCTCGGTTCCGTTCGCGCCGCCCGTGCTCGCTCCCCAGCGGGA
Source organism: Pirellulales bacterium (assembly GCA_044336965.1). Taxonomy (GTDB): domain Bacteria; phylum Planctomycetota; class Planctomycetia; order Pirellulales; family UBA1268; genus CAMCQY01. Next base: position 1,353 of record JBIIOL010000504.1, read on the forward strand.
CCTGGTCGCCGGCGATGCCCGTGATGCCTGGGAGACCGGCTCCCATGTGAAGGAGGAGGAATTCGCCCGGGCCGTGGCGCTCGGGCTCTTCGACTACCAGAGGAAGAGCCGCTCGCGTGGCTTCGTCGTCTCGGCCAGCGGCGGCGCCGACTCCTCCGCCGTGGCGAGCCTCGTGGCCCTGGCCGTGCGGTTCGCCGCTCGTGAGATGCCGGTGGCCGCGGTGGCCTCCCGTCTTGGGGTGGCGCCGTCCTCAGCGGTTGGAGCCTCGGGCGGCGCCGTTGCCGGCGATGCCGAAGCTGGCATCCGACGGCTGATCCATGCCGTGCTGGTCTGCGTCTACCAGTCGACATCGCATTCCGGCGACGTGACCAGAAATGCCGCGAAGGGGCTCGCCGACAGCCTCGGTGCGGAGTTTCATGAGTTCGACGTGGAACGCATCGTGCATGCCTACCGGGCGCTGGCCGCAGCGGCCGTGGGCCGTCCGCTCGACTGGCGGACCGACGACATCGCCCTGCAGAACATCCAGGCGCGGGCACGGGCTCCGGGGGTGTGGATGCTGGCGAACATCCGCGGGGCCTTGCTCGTCTCCACGAGCAACCGTTCCGAGGCGGCCGTCGGCTACGCGACCATGGACGGCGACACCTCCGGTGGCCTGGCCCCGATCGCCGGCATCGACAAGGCCTACCTGCGGCGGTGGCTGATCTGGCTCGAGCATTCCGGGCCGGAGGGCATCGGGTCTTTCCCGGCGCTGAACGCCGTGAACGTGCAGGCGCCGACGGCGGAGCTGCGGCCGCCGGCCGACCATCAGACCGACGAAGCCGATCTCATGCCCTACGACGTGCTCGATGCTGCGGAGCGGTGTGCCATCCGCGACAAGCAGACGCCGCTCGAGACCTGGCAGCGGCTGCAGGTCGACTTCCCGGCGCACTCGGCGCGGCAACTGGCCCTGTGGACCGAGCGGTTCTTCACGCTCTGGAGCCGCAACCAGTGGAAGCGGGAACGCTACGCGCCGTCGTTCCATGTTGACGACGAAAACCTTGATCCGAAGACCTGGTGCCGGTTCCCGATCCTCTCCGGCGGCTTTGCCCGGGAACTGGCAGAACTGCGGGCCGCTGCTGGTCTGTGACGAGGCTGGAGCTGTTTCTCGGGCCAGCCGTGGCTACGGCTGCTCCTCTGACCAGCCGAGGCCCGCCGCCTCCGTGAGCCGGTCGAGGAAGGCTGCCACGCCGACGTGGTAGACGATCTCGGCCACCTGGTGCGGTGTGAAATGGACGAGCAGCGACTCGATGTCGGGGTCGGTCATCGCCTGCGGATCGACCGTGAGCTTGTGGGTGAATGCGAGCGCCACGGCCTCGGCAGGCGGCGTGTCAGGATTCGACCCCAGATTTGAAGCCAGATTCGTTCCCTGATTTGTACCCAGAGCAAAAATCTGCTGCTCGTCGAGCCCCCGTGCCAGGAGGGCCTGGCGGGAGCGGTGCTGCATGTACCAGGCCTGATCGGCCCTGGCCGCCACGCAGGCGATCTTTTCCCTGAGGTCGTGGGGCAGCTGCCCTGCCGACTCCGCGGCCCGCACCTGCGTGATCCACGGGCTGCCCGCCACGGGGAAGTTGGCAAGCAGACGCTCGTAGTCCCGCGCGACAGAGTTTCCGTCGTCCGTGGCCAGCAGCTTGGCCACGGCAGCCGCATCGGCAAGCGGCAGCCGCGAGGTCCGAACAGCGGCCCGGTCGAAGGCCGTCTTCCAGGCCGTGAAGTCACGAAACCCGGCGCGGGGCGGA
>JBIIOL010000063.1:0-10785 GCA_044336965.1 Pirellulales bacterium
GGAGGAAACTGGCGTCATGACATCGCATCAGGGCGTGCAGGGCAGCGGGCTATCGTCGATCTCCCGGATCCTCATCGTCGGCGCCGGGGGCTTTGGCCGTGAAGTCCTGCACTGGGCCCGCGACGCCTGGCCCGAGCAATCGTCGCGGATTGCCGGCTTCCTGTCCGCGGAACGCGATCGACTCACATGTCATGACGGCAGCCTGGAGATCATCGCCGATCCAGACCGCTACGAACCGCAGGCCGGCGACGCCCTGTTGCTTGCCATCGGCATTCCGCTCGTCCGCCGGCAGGTGGCGGAGTCGTTGAGGTCGAGAGGGGCGAAGTTCCTGACGTTGGTTCACCCGAAAGCCATCGTGGCACCCACGGCGGCGATCGGCGAGGGCGCCATCATCTGCCCGTATTCAATCGTGAGCGATTCGGCCCGGGTCGGGGCGTTCGTGCTGATGAACTACCACTCCTCCCTCGGCCATGATGCTTCAGCCGGCGACCATGCCGTGCTCTCCCCCTACGCCACGCTCGGCGGTAACGCTTACATCGGGGACGACGTCTTCCTGGGACTGCACGCCTCGGTCGGGCCGGGCAGGAAGATCGGTGCAAGGAGTAAGGTGAGCGCCAATTCGTGCGCGCTGTCAGACGCCCCGCCCGATTCGATCATCTACGGCGCTCCCGGCCGCGTGGGCCCGCTGATCCGCTGATGCGGGCGAATTATTCTTGGAACCGAGGCCGACCATCATCTTCTGGCAGCCGATCGCCAGTCCGCACCAGGAAGCGTTTCTGGAAGCGGTCGCTGAGCGGTGCGCTGCTGACTATGGAGTGGAAGTCATCCTGGGCGTTGAGCGGGATCTGCCGCCGGAGCGATCAGCACAGGGCTGGCAGAGTCCCAGCCATAAGCACTTGAAGGTCGTAGACATCTCCGTACCGGCCGATCACGCCGCCTTGGCGGCACATGCGACCACCGCATCGCTCCACGTGTTTTCCGGTTTCTTCTCCCACCCGCTGGTCTGGGCCGGCTTCCGCAGGCTCGCCCCGACGTCTGCCCGGCTGGCGATCTTTTCAGAGGCGCCCGAGCAGCCGTGGCAGGCCGGCTGGCTCAAGCGGCTACGGGGCAGGGTGCTCGCGGCCCGTTGGGCGCACCGGTTTGCATTTGTGCTCGCGATCGGTGGAGTGGGCTGCGAATTCTTCAGCCGGATCGGGTTTCCGAAAGAAAAGATTGTACCGTTTGGCTATTTTCTGGACGTGCCACCGCTTGCCGACGCAGCTTCGAGCCGGCCAGCCGATGGCATCGTCCGTTTTGTGTCGGCCGGCCAGCTCATTCATCGCAAGGGGATCGACATGCTCCTGCAGGCCTGCGGCGAACTCCCCGCGACCGGCTGGCGGCTCGATTGCTACGGCGATGGGCCGGAGCGGCCGCGGCTCGAGCACATGGTCCGCCGCCTTGGGCTCGCCGATCGGGTGGTGTTTCACGGTGTGGTTTCCAACGGCGCCGTGCGGGCGGCCCTTGGACAAGCCGATTGTGCTGTTCTGCCGAGCCGGTTCGACGGCTGGGGCATGCTGGTCAACGAGTCATTGGCGGCCGGCACGCCGGTGATCTGCACGGCGGCGTGTGGTGCAGCAATGCTGGTGTCGTCCGCACGGCTGGGCAGCGTGGTGCCGCCGGGCAGCGTGGCAACGCTGCGTGCCGCGTTGGCACATGCCATCGCAAGAGGGCCGTTCCTGCGACAGGACCGCGTCACCATCAACGCCGATGCCGCCATGGGCATGTCTGCCTCCTGGGCTGCGGCCCGGCTCGAGAGCCTCCTGACCGGTGCGGGGCTCCCGCTCACGTCGCTCGCTCAGGTGAATTCCTGATGTCGCGACACATCAGCGTCATCGCCTCTCTGGCATGCAACTATCTGGCGACGGCCTCGCTGATCGTCTGCTCGCTGGCGATCGTGCCGATCGCGATCCGCCACCTGGGCGATGTTGGTTACGGCACGTGGTTGGGGCTGACGGCGCTGGCGGCCGTCGGCGGCTTCGCCGACATGGGCGTGAGCGGGGTGCTGGTTGTCCGTCTCAGCCGGGCCCTCGAACAGGCACGGCACGGCGAGGCGAGGGCTGAGCTTTTCAATGGCCTGGCGGTGTCGGCGCTGTCGTCGATCGTCGGTGGACTGATCGTGTTCGCCTCGATTCTGGCGGCCGAGAAACTCTCGCCAGGCAGCTTCGCGAACTCCGGCCACAATCTGTTCATCGCCGTGGCCGTCGCCATCACGTCCGCCATGTCGCAGTTCTCCATCAGCCTGACCGCGTTGCCGACCTCGCAACTCCGTCCGATCGTGACGGGGACCATTGGCATCGCCGCACCGATTGCCTGGCTTGTGGCCAGCGGGCTGCTCCTGCCGCGATTCGGAGTGATGGGGCTGGCGATCGGTCTGCTCGTGCGAAGCGGCGTGACCCTCATTCCGCTGGCTGTCTACAACGCCGTCTACCTGTCGGGGCACGGAGCGTCCGGCGGGGTATCGCTCGATCTCGGCCGCTGCCGATCGTTCGCGATGCTCGGCACCCTGGGGCTGGCGGTCCGGTGGGTCCAGTCCATTTTGGGGACGTTCGACGTGGTCTGCGTGAGCACGACCCAGGGGCCCGGCGCTGCCGCCCTCTATGCCAACACCGCTCGGCCGACCGGGATGGCGACGGGGCTGGCCAACGCCTTCGGCGGCGCCCTGCTCCCGGCGTTCACCCGGTTCCTGGCCCGCGAACAGGGGCTGCCCGCCTTTCGGCTGTTCCTCAACTCGCTGCGTCTGACCGTCATCATGGCAGGGGCGCTGGCGATCAGTTTTGTGAGCGTCCGGCGACAGTTTCTCACGGCCTGGGTGGGCGGGCACTTCATCCTGCCCGCTCCGCTCACGCTGGCGATCGCGACGGCCGCAATCGCCAGTACATCGCTGGCTTTCGCTTCGTACATGTTTGGTTCCACCGGAAAGCTCGTCCAAGCGCACGGATTAATGTGTCTCGAGGGAGCCGGTCGTATCACCCTGATGGCGTGCGGTGCCTACTTCTTCGGCAGCCTTGGGCTGGCGGTGGCTGCCACGCCCACACCGCTCGTGGCCACGATCCTGTTGTTGGTTGGCATGGCGAGATTTACCGGCGTCAGGATCCACGCCACGGAGTGGCTGACGCTGGCGGCCGACATCGCGTTGATCATCACCGGTCTGGCTGCGGCCAGCATGCTTCCCGAGGTGCCGTTGCTTGTCTGGCAGATTCCGCTCGTCGCCGCGGTCTGCGGTGGTCTCGCGCTCCTCGTGCTGACACTGCGGTCGGCGCCACTGCGGCAGATGCTCCTCGAGGTTGCCCACGCCGTGCTCCCGGCGGGGGTGTGCCGGGTTCTCCCATCGGCTGCGAGCGGAGTGCAACCGTGATGCCGCGAGGGGACCAATCATGACATTCGACCCTGGGTACGACCAGACGCTGTCACACGCAGGCGATGCTTCCGCATATCGGCGGTCCGCCACGATCGGCACCATTGACGGATCGATCTTCAATCCCACGCTGATTGGGATTGGGATCGTCTACGTTCTTTGGTCATACGTGCATCTGCCTTCATCGATCTGGGTGCGAAGCCTGTTCGCCTGTTATCTGGTTTGGCGGATGAAACCCGACGTGATCATTCCCTTCGTGCTGTCGTGCGTGCAGTTGCGAATTCAGCTGGGTGGGCGGGGCAGTTTCGACGAAGCCCACGACATGGCGATGCAGATGACGGGATTCGAGCAGTATGCGTTCATTCTGCCGTGCGTTCTGTACGCCGTCCGTACCTTCTTCGCGGCGTTGTCGGCGCGTGTGGTGAGGCGGGCCCAGTTTCCATTCTGGCTCTACAGCGTCTACCTCTTCGGAATGCTGTTCGTGATTACGGGGGCGCTCTCGGCCTATGGGAACCCAGGGTGGACGGCTGGCGTGCGGGACTATTGCGTGGTGGGACTCTACTTTTACGGCCTGCTCATGCCGGCGTGTTCCAAATCGCAACTCATGCAACTGGCCACGGGGCTCGCGATCCTGGGCCTGCTCACTGTGGTGGGGCACCTCCTGATCGGGTATCAGAGTCGGCAACTCTGGGTGCTCCTGCCGATCGCCGGCAGTTTCGCTCCGCTCGTGATCCTCGGGCGAGGGCAGCTGTGGCACTGCTGCGTGGCCGTGACGTATTCCCTGGCGGGCGCGCTCTTCGCGGCCGAAGCCACGTTCACGCTTCTCCTTCTCTGGGTATGGAACACGATCGCTGGCCTGTGCCTGGGGCCGTTCGGCCGGAAGGCCCTACGGTGGACGGTGGTGACGGGGCTGACCTATGCCCTCCTTCTCCTGACGCTCAGCATGTTCTTTTACGCTGCATTCGCACACGACCCCACGCGGGATTTGTACGAGACGGTGAAGGGAGGGCAGGGAACAATGTACGACCGGATGACGTTCAAGCTGCTGGCGGATCGTGGCCCGATCTGGTGGGGGGCCATGCGGGACGTGGTGGAGAACCCAACCTTGTGTGGCGTGCCCGCACCGCAGTTCACGATCCGCTCCCTCGGAAAGGAGCAGGTCTGGCCGTTCAGTACCCACAGCATCCTGCTCGATCCCCTTCTGAGGCTTGGCCTCGTGGCGGGGCCGGTGCTTCTGCTGACCCTGTTTCATACCGTGATGGTGTCCAGAAACGCCATCGCCCGTGAGTCTGATATCGGCATTGCCGTGCTGGGGCTCGCCGTCATCAGTAACATCGTTCTCGGAGGAGCCACGCTTCCTTACATGCTCAACGAGCGTGCCGCTGAGCACATCTACATGGTGGCTGGTCTCCTCGGCGTGTATGGCGGCCGGAAGGTGGCGGCACGGTTACCCATCTCGCAGATTCAGCCGCAGTCCATTGGCCATCCACAGGCGTTGCCCGCGGCGTAGCTCATGACACGGGATCACGTCACGGAGTCGTCCGCCATCTCGATCGGCTTCGTCTGGGAGGGGCTGCCGATGTACGCTGCCCGGGAGATCCGGGCTCTGGCGACATTCGAGAATCTGGCGGTCACGGTCGTTGGCAGCAGGCCGCCCTTCTCCGTCGCCGAAATCGATCAAACGAGCCCCTTTCCCATTCACTGGTACGACGGTGCGGCCGACCTGCCATCGTGGGCTGATATCACGCCCCGCACGCCCGACATCGTGTTCTCCTCCGGCTGGGCCTTTCCCCTCTGCAAGAGGCTTGCCGCCGAGGCGAAGCAGCAGGGCCGTGCGGTCGTCTGCATGGCCGACAATCGCCTGCGGTATACGGCCCGGCAGTTTCTCGGAGCGGTCCGGTTCAGGCTGGGCCTGCGTCGCAGGTTTGACCGCTTCTTCGTGCCCGGCCAGGGGGGCCGCAGCCTGATGCGCCTTTTCGGCGTGCCGAACGCGCACGTGCGTGAAGGCCTGTATGGTGCCGACCCTGCGCTGTTCAACGCCACGGCGGCGGCGTCCAGGCGGTCCAGGACAATTCTCTTCGTCGGTCAAATGATCGACCGCAAGGGCGTCGATGTGCTGATCGAGGGCTTTCGGGCCTCGGGCCTTGAGTCGCAAGGGTGGCGGCTGCGGTGCATCGGGGATGGGCCGTTGGCGACGCTGGCGGCCGCGACGCCGGGCTGCGAGCACCTGCCATTCTGCGATGCGGCAGAGGTGGCCCGGCATCTGGCCAACGCTCGGCTCTTCATCCTTCCCAGCCGCAACGACAACTGGGGCGTGGCGTTGCACGAGGCCGCGCTGTCCCGCTGCCTGCTCGCCGCATCCAGCACGGTCGGCGCGACATCCGAACTGATGCCGGAGGATTCGCCGCTGAAGTTCTCCCCCGGCAGCGCAATGTCCATATGCGACGCGCTCCAGCACGCGAGCACGCTGACAGACGAGGTGACCGACACGCTTGCCGACGCGGCGCACTCCCGGGCACACGACTTCGGCCCGGCCCGGTTTGCGAGAGAGGTGGCGGGGTTTGTCGAGGATCTGACTGGCGTGCGGTTGTCGGCCGGCCGATCGTCCGAGGTCGGGCAGACCTGCGACGCGGCAACGGAGAAAGTGACATTTCGGGCATAGTCATGCGAGTGCTGCACGTCATCACCGGGCTCTGGAAAGACACGGGTGGTCCCTCCGAGGTCATTCCCGCGATCTGCACTGCGATGGTCGATGCGGGAGTGGACGTGACGCTGGCAACGCTTGCCGGAGATTCCGCCCAGTCGGTCGACGATGCGGCGGCGCATGGCGTTCGCGTCCTGAAATTCCCGCCGAGTTTCCGCCACACGATCTGGTACAGCAGCGAACTGCATCGCCGAATCCATCAGCTCGCGTCTGAGCACGACATCGTGCACATTCACGGCATCTGGCAGTTTCCCGACTGGGCGGCGGCCGCCGCGGCCCGCCATGCGGGCGTGCCCTATGTGATCACGCCCCACGGCTCGTTGCAGCCTGCACGACTCAGGAAGAGCAGACTCAAGAAGCGTGTCTCTGCCGTGCTCGCCGACCGCGCCATGCTGAATCAGGCAAGCTGCCTGCACGCGACGGCCCCCGACGAGGCCGATGCGTTTCGCCGCTACGGATATCGCGGCCCAATCGCCATGATCCCCAACGGCATCACGCCCGCCGGGCGGATCGAGCCAGACCGCGCCGCCATGCTGGAAGCCGCGTTTCGTCGCGACTTTCCGGAGACGCAGGGCCGGCGTCTGCTGCTTTTTCTCTCTCGCATCGAGCCAATTAAGGGCGTAACGACCCTCGCGCGGGCGTGGGTCGAGTGTGCCCGCCAGTTTCCCGAGTGGCATCTTGTGGTGGTCGGGCCGGACGAGCGGTCGCACCTGCAGGATGTGCTGGCGATTCTGCGGGAGGGTGGCGTCCTCGACCGCACCACCATCACGGGGCCGCTGTATGGTGACCGCAAGACGGCCGCCTATCTCGCGAGCGAGCTCTTCGTCCTCCCCACGATTAGCGAGAATTTTGGACTGGTGATCGGAGAGGCTCTGTCGCACCAAGTGCCGGTGATCACCACGACTGGCGCTCCCTGGGCGGGCATCGTCGAGCACGACTGTGGCTGGTGGATCGAGCCGTCACAGAGTGCCCTCGTCGACACGCTGTGGGAAGCCCTGCCGCTGCCGCGAGTGGAGCTGGCTGGCAGAGGGGATCGAGGGGCGGCGTGGATCGCCACGGATTTCACCTGGGAGGCGGAGTCGCGTCTGCTGCTCGAGACCTACGAGTGGCTGTTGGGCAGTGGTGGGCGCTGGCCTGGGTTCGTGTCGTTTGATCATGTTGATCGCACATAAAAGCCCTGAGCGTAAGCGACGGGATCCCCCGGCTTGCGCCGGGGGCTTGTACGGGAGTGACGTTGATTCCCCGGCTTGCGCCGGGGGCTTGTACGGGAGTGACGTTGATTCCCCGGCTTGCGCCGGGGGCTTGTATGGGAATGGGGCCATAGGATGAGGATCGCCTACGTGGGCCCGATCTCCCTGCATCTCCTGCAGGACGAGGGGGTGGATGTGACTGCCACGCCCGTCGGCTTTCAGTATGCGTTCGGTGCGTATCTCGTGCGGGAGTATCTGCGGCGCGGCCATGAGGTCTCCGTCGTCACCACGATCCACCGCCTTCCGTCGCCCTACTCCTGGTCGAATGACCGACTCAGCATTGATGCCGTCCCCACCCGACGCGGCTACCTGTTCTGCTTCGATGCCTTCCGGAGAGAACGTCGGCAGATGATCGCGGCCCTGTCGCGCAGGCGACCAGACGTGGTCCACGCCCAATGGACCTACGAGTTTGCCCACGCCGCGTTGGGAAGCGGCTTCCCAACACTCGTGACCGCACGGGATTCGCCCCGCCAGATCTACAGGCATTCCCCTTCGGCCTACACGCTCTACAAGAAGTTCTACGGTGACTGGCTGATTCCGCGGATTCCCCGCCTCACGGCCGTGTCGCCCTACATGCGGCAGGAACTCGTCGATTGCTACGCGCTCAAGTCGGCCCCGTTGGTCATTCCCAACGGCATCCGGCCGGAGGTCTTCGCCTCCGTCGAGCGGGTTCGTGCCGCGCGGCCGTTCACGTTCACTTCTGTCGCCGGCTGGGATCCGCGGAAGAATCCCGAGCCGTTGCTGACTGCGTTTTCGGAGCTGTTCAGGCGGCACCCTGATTGTCGGCTGCATTTGATTGGGCGAGGCTTCGAGCCCGGCGGTCCGGCAGCGAAATGGGCCACTGGCAGGGGTTTCGCTGCAGGCGTGCTCTTTTTGGGACACCTGTCGCACGCCGAAGTGCTACGACACCTTCGTGAACACACCGACGCCTTCGTGCACCCGACGCTCGAGGAATCCTTCGGGTCGTCGATTCTCGAGGCGATGTCGCAGCGGCTGCCGGTGATCGCGGGCGAGGATTCCGGTGCGGTCCCCTGGATTCTCGATGATGGTCGCGTCGGCATGCTCGTCGATGTCACCTCGCCGGAATCGCTGTGCAGCGGCATGGAGAGGGTGATGACAGACGCGGCCCTCCGGGAACGGTACGCTCAGGAAGGATTTGACCGCGCGGCGTCGTCATTCACGCTCGCCACCGTGGCCGAGCGATACCTGTCGGTTCTCGGCGACGTCCAAGCGGGAAGAGACACCGCGGCTGTGAGCACTCTGCAATGCCCCCTCTGAGCCACGTTCTGCCCCGCCCGTTTCGTCGCTTCCTGCTGAAGCTCTTCTATGTGCCATGGATGCTTCGGGATGCCGTGATGTGCAGGCTGTGGGGCCTCCCCTGGCATCCCACCTGGCGGTTCTACGGGCTGCCGCGGATCCAGATGCGGACGCGGGGCTCGATCCGAATCGGCACGCACTTCTCGGCAAACAGCCACTGGCGGTACAACACGGTCGGCATCTTTCAGCCGGTGACGCTCAAGACGGTCACCTACGAGGCCACGATCACGATCGGCCGAAACGTCGGGGTCTCCGGATGCACGATCTCGGCCGCGGAACGGATCGTGATTGATGACGACGTGCTCATCGGGGCCGGCTGTCTCATCGCCGACAGCGACTTCCATCCGATCGCCTACGCGGATCGTGACATTCCTGAGAAAACCCTGAATGCGCCGGTTCACATCTGCGCAGGGGTATTCATCGGGGCCCGCACGATCGTATTGAAGGGCGTGACCATCGGCCGAGGCTCCGTCATCGGAGCCGGCAGCGTCGTCACCCGAGACATCCCCCCAGGCGTCATCGCGGCCGGAAATCCCGCCCGTGTGATCCGCCAGATAGAGCCATGATCAATCTGCTCCCGATCACCGTCGTGGTGCCCACGCTCAATGAAGAGCGGATGCTCGGAGTGTGTCTGTCGCGACTCGCTCGATTCGCGCAGGTGATCGTGGTTGACTCGGGCTCCAAGGACCGCACGGTCGAGATCGCGAGAGCCCATGGGGCCGAGGTGCTCGCGTTTGAGTGGAACGGCCGGTTTCCAAAGAAACGCAACTGGACGCTCGCTAACCACGCGTTTCGCACGCCCTGGGTGTTCTTTCTCGATGCCGACGAACTGGTGTCGGATGCCTTCTGTGACGAACTGGCCGCGACGTTGCCGACGACGAACCACGTCGGTTTCTGGGTGTCCTACACGAACTGGTTTCTCGGCCGTAGGCTCCGCCACGGCGGGGCCAACCGCAAACTGGCACTCTTCAGGGTGGGCTCCGGCGAGTATGAGCGGATCGACGATCAGCGGTGGAGCAGCCTCGACATGGAGGTGCACGAGCACCCTGTTCTCGTGGGATCGACCGGTGCTATCCGGGCCGTACTGGAGCACAAGGATGACCGGGGCTACGCCCGGTGGCTTGCCAAACACAACGATTATTCCACCTGGGAGGCCCATCGACTGCATGCCCTCCTGCGGACGAAGGGTGAGGAAGGCCGCCCAAAGCTCACGTGGCGGCAAAAGGCGAAGTACCATGGGGTGGGACGGTTTTGGTTTCCGTGTGCGCAGTTTGTTTACGGATATGTCTTCAAAGCCGGACTCCTCGACGGATATCCGGGCTTCGTCTACGCCTGTTCGAAGGCAGTCTATTTCTGGCACATTGGTGTGAAGGTCCGTGAACTGAGGGCGGGTGCCGACAAGGTGCCGCCGAGCAACGAAGGAGAATGCAAGTGAACAAGCGGGTTGTGGTGGTAGCAGGCGGCGGCGGATTCATCGGTGGGCACCTCGTCAAGAGACTGCTCGATCTCGGCACCTGCCACGTGCGGGCGGTTGACATCAAGCCGCTCGAGGACTGGTATCAGGTGTCGCCGGCTGCGGAAAACTTCGCCGGCCCTGCCGATGGCGATGCCCGCGACTTTCGCGTCTGCCGCACAGTCTGCCGCGATGCCAGTGACGTCTACCAACTGGCCGCCGACATGGGAGGCATGGGGTTCATCGAGAACAACAAGGCCCTCTGCATGCTCAGCGTGCTCACCAACACCCACATGCTCCTGGCGTCGCAGGAGGCGGGCGTGAAGCGGTTCTTCTTCAGTTCGTCCGCGTGTGTCTACAACGCCGAGAAGCAGGTCGATCCCCATGTGACGGCCCTGGCGGAGGCAGACGCCTATCCCGGGCTGCCGGAAGACGGCTACGGCTGGGAAAAGCTGTTCAGCGAGCGGATGTGCCGGCATTTCCGCGAAGATTTCGGGATCCAGACCCGAATCGCACGGTTTCACAACGTCTACGGGCCGGAAGGCACATGGCGGGGCGGCCGCGAAAAGGCTCCCGCTGCCGTCTGCCGCAAGGTGATCGCTGCCAAGGCATCCGGCGACCACTCGATCGAGATCTGGGGCGACGGCACACAGACCCGTTCGTTCAT
>JBIIOL010000505.1:0-3120 GCA_044336965.1 Pirellulales bacterium
GTAGTGGTACTTGTCCTCGACTCCCTTCCGCCACCGCCACGCGCCGTCGGTGGCCATGAAGAGCACCTTGCCGGCGCCGAACGGCCGCGTGACGAGCAGCGGGATCCGGCCGTAGTCGTTAGCGACGTCGTCATGCACGGCGAGCACCTCGCTGCCCGCCTTCGCGCGGAGCACCGGTCCATACCACTGAAAGCCCGGCAGCGATTCCCAGACGGCGATGTTTTCGTCGCCTGAATCGGCGAGCCGCGTGAGCAGGCTCGTGCGTCCCTTGTCGGTGAGGGCAAACTGTCCCGGCAGCTGCGTGCCGGTTCCCTCCGGCCGCGCGGCATCGAGCACCACCGGCAACAGGTCGCCCAAGAGCGAATCGGCTAGCGACATCTCGTTGCCCAGCCAGCCGGGCATGAAGACAAGGCCGCTGGCCTGATACTCGACCAATCCCTTCAAGAGCCGGCAGTCCTCTTCTGTGAGCTGACCGTCGGCAAGGCCCACGTCGCCCAAGAAGACGACATCGAATGCAGAAAGCTCGTCGAGCGATCCGGGAAACTGCTTGATGTAATCCTTGTTTCCGCCGCCGACTTTGGAGAGGCCTGGGTGGAAGAGCAGGCAGGAGAGTTCCACGCCCGGATCGCGGGAGAGGGCGTTCCGCAGGTAGCGGTATTCCCACCGCGGCACACTCTCCACCACGAGCACCCGCAGCTTCTCCTGGCGGATGCTGACCGGTGTCGACCGGGAATTATTGTCGGGCAGAAGTTCCCCTGGCTGCGGCGGCACGCGCACCGTGACGGTGAAGTCGCCGACGGCGGACGGCGTCCAGTAGATGAAATCGGTGGTCTTGCCCATCGACGTCAGCCGCACCTGTTTGCTGAACGCCTGACCGTCGGATGTCTCGACGGCCACGGTCGCCACCTGCTCCCGCGGCAGCGTGCTCTGAACCGTGAACGGCACGCGAAACGGCTTGCCTACCACGCCCGTGACGGGGGAGTCGAGGCTCGCAATCGTCACGTCGGGAAGCGGTGTTGGGCTGCCGGTGGGCACGGCGAGCACCGGGATGCCTGCCAGCCGCAGAGCGGTGGCGGCCTGCACCGGCGGCCGGCCCTCGTTCCAATCGCCATCCGAGGCCAGCACGATCGCCCGCAGATTGGGATGCCGCCGCGGCGTGGTATCGAGCGGTTCAAAAAGATTCGTGCCCTGCCCTGGCGCGGAGAAGGGCTCGACGTGGATGGCAAACCGTTCCTCCAGTGGCTTCCAGAATGCCGTGTCAGCCAGCGTTGATACCGATTCCTTCCGCGACACGACGCCGTCGCCGCTGGCCGGCAGGCCGCCCGGCTGGGGACGGCCCGCAATCGCGTCGAGGGTGTCCATGCTCCGAGAACCGTCCATGAGCACGGCGATCGACGGCTTCTCGCTGGGCCGCTGCTCAGTGACCCACTCCGGCTGATTGAGGAGCACGGCCACGATCGTGGCGATCACGAGTCGCAGCAGTTCGAGCAGGCCGTAGCCAGGCCGAAAGCCGCTTCGCCACCAGCCGGCCAGGCAGACGGCGGCGACCGCGGCCAGGAGCACCAGCGACACGGCGAGCGACCAGGGAGTCCAGTAAAAACGCAGCCCGCTGGCAATCGTCAGAGGATCGGGTGACGCGTTCACGCAGCCACCTCCCTCGCCCGCTGGGCTGCGGGACGTTTTGGGGGAAGCCTCGGGGAAGACCTGTCGGAAAGCCTGCGAGGCAAACAGAGCAGGCCTTCCACCACCAGGGCCACCAAGACCGCCATCAGAAACAGCCGCCACACCTCCTGGACGATGCTGCCAAGGCCGCCCGCCTTCTGCTGGAAACGGTTGAACGTGAGGCCTTGGAAGAGCGACTCCACCTGCGCATCAGCAACCACCTCGGCCGCATCCTCCACGGCGGGCCGATTCACCGCCAGCAGTCTGCCCTGTGACTCATAGACGCCCGCATGGAAGCCCGCTTCGGTCGATGCGGCGGCGGGCCCGGCGATCTGCCGCCAACTCTCCCGACTCGCTTCGCCGGGTTGACCGCCCTGCGTGGCCGCCGTGGTGCCCAACCCGTTCTCCCCCGCGTCGGCCTGTCGGGCATTGCCCACGGCTGCGAGGCCGGCATCGATCGCCCGCTGAACCAACGCATAGAGCACGACGCCGTTGGCCGCGAGATCGGAGTCACCGAGGGCGGGCGTCGTCGTCAGAAAATAGACACCGCCACGATCGCTCGCCGCCCGCACGAGCAGGGGCCGGCCGTCAGGAAGCGCGGCCAACGCCGTGCCCTCGCCGGCGATGCCGCACGTGCGGCGGATCTCCAGTTCGCCGACCGGAAGCGCGGCCCCGGTGAGCGTGGCAGCGAGCAGGCCCTCGTCGGCCCGCCACGACGCCGGCCGCAGCGGCGGGCTGTGCTCGGTCCACGCCTGCCAGGCAATGCCGTTGAAGGCCGTCGTCGTGGGCGAATCCGGTGGCAGGAAGATCATCTGGCCGCCGCGGGCGACAAACCGGCTGACCGATGCTGCAGCATCGGCGTCGGGCAGGGCCGCCTGCCAGAGGATGAGTGCGACGTCGTCCAGCGGCATCGTGGCCACGGCCGCTGCGGTCACCGTCTCAACCTTTGCCTGCAGCGCCTTTTCGGGCGGGATGCCGGCGATGAGTTCGAGCGTGCGCCTGGTCTGGTTATCCGTCTGCTGATCCATCTGGGCAGCCGGCTGCGAAGTCTCCGTCACGATGACCGTGCGGCGGACCGGGGGCGTGCCGAAGGCAAAATAAAAATCGTTGTCGGCAGGATTGCTGTCGGTGGGGATCGAGACGCGGCCCCAGCCGTTGGCCTGCGCGGTGGAGTCGTCGATCGGGATCGCGTGCCGCGCAAGCACGGTCTCCTTGCCGGTCAGTTCGATCTCGACGGTGGACCGCGCCGGCCCCAGTTCGACCTGCACCGGCACACGGCCGGTGGTGGTGCTGGTGGTGGAGTCGGGGCCGGCGTCGGCCGGCCGGCGGATCGCGATGTCGAGCAGGAGTTCCCAGGTTTTCCCGCGGGGCTCGAGCACCGCCTGCGTGACCCGCACGGCGAGATTGTCGGCCGCGGGCTCCGTGTAGGCCAGCAGGGTCAGCCGCACCGACTGCGGC
>JBIIOL010000506.1:0-3108 GCA_044336965.1 Pirellulales bacterium
CTGCGCGGCCTGTGGCTCCTCTCGTTTCTCGGCGAGGATGGCCGCCAAGAGCAGCGAGGCCTCCGTGACAAACCGACCGGGCTTCCACGCGGTGTCGAACGACTTCCCGGCCGGATCGAAACCTGTCAGGCCGGCGGCCAGTGCGGCGGCATCCGAGATGTTGTCATTGCCGAGGCAGACGCGGGCGTCGAGCAGTGCGATCTCGTCGAGGTCGATGCCGTCGGCGGTGCGGGCCTCGGCCGTCGCGGCTGCGGCCTGCTCACGCAGAATGACGAGTTCCTGCCGGGCGGTGCCAAACTGTCCGAGTTTGAGCAGCGTCACCGCCAGCATTCGTCGCAGCTTGAGCGACTCGGGATTCTTGCGAACCGCGGTGCTGATCGCGTCGAGGGCTGCCTCACGCTGCCGCCCGCGCGCTCCCGGAAGCTCGGCCAGGTCGCGCACCAAGGTGGCATATTGGGCATGTGCGGCGGCGTCGTCCGGCGACTGCTTCAAATAGAGGCCGTAGAGCCTCACAGCCTCGTCGGTCTCGCCCGCTTCAAGTCTCTCCCGAGCAGCCTCACCCAACTCCTGCGTCCACCGCGCGCGGCGGGCGCGGTATGCCGCCGGGATGGCCACCGCCGCGACGACGGCGGCGATGCCAAGCAGGACGAGCAGGCCTTTTAAGAGGCGAGAGAGACCTGGTGACATACGGAGGGAACCTCGGGGAGAGAGCGAGAAGAAAACGTGTCGACACACCTGTCGCAGAACCAGATCGCCGTGAACGGCTCCTGCCGATGACGATCAGCCCCACTGCGACCACGAGCCGGTGCCGATGACGTAGCCGCTGAGCAGGGCGTTGGTCGTGGCGTGGGCGACCACGGCGTCGAGCGGCTGCCCACGAGCATACAACGCCGCCGCGAACAGCATGCCGGCCACCGTCCCGGCAATCCACGCGTCTCCGTGAAGCACGCCAAACGCCGTTGAAGCTACCAGAAATGAAAACCAGGTAAAACGCCCGATCGGCACGCTGTCGGTGTCGGCGCTGATGCAGCGGCGGCTCACGAAGCCACGAAAAAAAAGCTCCTCGGCGATCGGCACGGTGAGCGTCGCTCCTGCCACGCGAAAGAGCAGCCAGAGGGTCGTCCACGGCTGGCCCAACTGCGTTGGGTCACGGCTGGCGGCGGCCGCCGCCGTGGCGGCCGTCGCATCTGGCGCAAGGATCATCCAGAGCGCGAAGGTTGCCACACCGATGGCCACCGCAAGGGGGGAGATCCGCCATTCCTGCCGACGGAGTTCGGGCCAGAGAGACACGAGCACCGCGGCCACGGTGATCACGCGAACCGGATAGAGCATGTCGAATCCGCTCGTGAAGGCCTGCGTGAGCATGGTGATCGCCATGAGAGCGAGGAATGGCAGAAGGCATGCCGTGGAGGAGAGCGGCGAGGAGCTGTCTGCAGGGGCTTCGGCTGGAACCAGGGAAGAGATCGCGATTGGAGCCGTGGCCTGCGCGGGCCGCTCCGGCGAGACTTCAGCGGGCTGCGAGAAGAACGGCATGCGCGTCGCTGTCCAGATGATCCCCAGCCCCACCGTGAGGAACGCGATCCAGCCGGCGACGGAATGGAAGCCATCGACGGCGATCTTGGGTGAAATCCATATTCCCACGAGGATCAGTGCGGTGATGCGGATCACATTCGCCAGCCAGATCAGCATGACCCCGACGGGGAGCAGCAGCAGCGACTGCGGAAAGCGGTGGAGCCGCCGAAACCACCAGAGGTAGCCGGCCAGCAGCATCGTGATCAGGCCGATGCCGTGAAAGCCGGAGCACGAGTCGCGGACCGCGACCTGGAAGCTGGGCGTGCCGATGACATGATCCTCAGCGCGGATCACCGGACCATCGGCAAAAGGCGCGAGCAACACCGAGACCAGTTGCAGGGTTGTCTCGCCGCTGACTTGCCAGAAGTTTCTCGTGAGTTCGCCGCTGCTCCAGGCGGCCATGGCAAACACGGCCAGCACGAGTCCGCTGCCCAGGAGCTGCCCGGCCAGTTCGGGCCGCGGGGCGATCGCCGCCACTGAGCAAGCGAACCACACGCCGGCTGCCGCGGCGGCCACGAGCCCATCGGCCCATTCGCCAAGCAGCGGGCCGCGGGTGCCCGTGGACATCCATGCCAGGCAGGCCACGATGCTCGCAAACGCAAGAATCTGGCAGGCGACGAGCGGCCACGAGACACGCACCGAGCGATACTCGGCCCGGTGCTGGTCGATGTGCGACCACAGCCCGCCGACGAGGCCCAGCATGGCAAGGGCCACCCATCGCTTGCCGGAAATCGCGACGAGCCATCCGCCGAAGCACCAGCCGATCACGCATGCCTCGATGGCGAGGATCACGCCGAGCGTGAGGAAGGCAATCCATGGCCTCTCATCGCCTCCGACAGGCGGCGGTGAGACACCGCTGGACTGGTCGGTTTGGTCGGCCTGCTTCATGCCTCAAGGGTAGCATCGACTGATCGTTCAGTCTCCGGTTCAGGTGCCGGCGGCCGACTCGTTCGCTGGAATGCCTACCCCGTCGTGACCGACTTGAGGATCAGTGCTGCGACGACCGCGATGAAGACCAGCCGGATGAACCCGGAACCGCGGCTGAGTGCGAGCCGTGCGCCCAGGTGGCTGCCCACCACGTTGGCCACGGCCATGGGAATCATGAACTGCCACCAGACGTGGCCGGCCCAGCCGAAAAGCGCGAGGGCGGCCAGGTTGGTCGTCATGTTGAGCACTTTCGCGCTGGCGACGGCGTGGAGAAAGTCGAAGCCGAGCACCCTGACGAAGAGGAAGATGAAGAAGCTTCCAGTGCCGGGGCCGAAAAAGCCGTCATAGAGGCCGAGCAGAAGGGAGATCACCGACGCCAGGATCGCCTCCGTGGTCGCGGTGTACTTTGGCGCATGCGTCTGGCCGAGGTTCTTCGACAAGAGCGTGTAGACGAGCGCGAGCGACAGCATCACCGGCAGCAGGGTGCGGAGCCAGTCGGCGGAGACGAGGGTCACGAGCCACGCCCCGGCAAAGCCGCCGATGACGGCGGCGAGGCAGGCGGGGAGGAGCGTTTGCCATGGGAGGCGGACGTGCCGCGAGTAGTCGGCG
>JBIIOL010000507.1:0-3103 GCA_044336965.1 Pirellulales bacterium
GAACCAACTGGACGGCTTCGCGCAGGTTCTCACGAACCTCATCAAGCGTCTCGCCTTGGCTGTTAGCGCCTGGAATCTCCTCAACAAACCCGATATAGCCCTCGGGCACAGGCATATAGACAGCGGTAAACGTCATCGGAGCACCTGTGTCGAGCTTTCGCAAACCCATCTCGTAGACCAAGCGTAACGAAAAATGGAACGCCCGTACAGTCTTCTTGGCTCGGCTTTATTTCCAGCGGGAGAATGACCTGCTCCCCTTAAACAGCACCGCTTCCAGAGAGAGGATCTTGGGGTGGAGCAAACCAAGGGAGGCAACCAATGCCACGCGGAACGAAGGAACTGGCTGAGCAGATCACACCTGTGCTTCGAGAGGTCGAGGTTGAGGTGGGGAGAGGCAAGACCGTCTTGGAGGCGGTCAAGAAGATCGGCGTGATGCAGCCAAAATCCCCCGGCTTGATCCCCCGGCTTGCGCCGGGGGCTTTTGTGCGGGTTCTGCTCGCACGCTGCGTCGACGCGATCAAGAGCCCCCGAAGATGCCCGTCACGATTCCCGCGATCTCGTGCATGACCAGCGGGCCGGTGGCGAGGCCCGGACGTGACGTAATCAAGATCGTCTCGTGCGGATTGGCCGGGTCGATCCCGCCGTGCGACCCCTTCACGAGCGCCACGTCGAGCGGAATCGAGATGGCCGGCAGCTTCGTGCGGTCGATGTGCAGCTCCAGCGGGTCGTAACCGGGCTTGCGATGGATGTCGATCGTGCGGGCAAACCGCGGCGCCTTTGCATCGTCGAGCCAATAAAAATAGCTCTGCCAACTCTCGGGCGTGCTCTCGATGACGAGGTCGCCGCAGCGGCTTTTCATGTCGGGCGGCACCGAGGCCGTCAGGCCGGCTGTGACGAGATCCTCACCTGAGAGCACGCGGGCCACCCCTGCCCTGCCCCGAAACAGCGACGCCACTTTTTCAACGAGCTGCCGATCAGCGCCGTCTTGAAGATAGACATGGCTCACTTGGTGGTCAGCCAATGCCCAGGCCCGGCTGGCCTGCATGTCGAGCAGTTCCCCGTCGGGAGTGTCGCTGATGGCCAGCAGGCCCGCCTCGCGGAGCACGCGGTTGGGAAAGAGCGTGTGCGACACCGGCCGGATCCGGTATTCGCCCACCACGAGCACCGTGAGCCGGTCGCGGCCCACGATCGCCCCGAAGCCGTCGATGAGTTTCGCGATCTCGGCATCGAGTTCGCCGCAGGCCGCATGGGCCGGCGGACTGTCGGGGCCGGTCCGCTGCGCCGCGTAGTCGAGATGCGGCAGGTAGACGACTGCGAAGTGCGGCGGATTGCTGCGCGAGGCCTCCAGAAAGCTCCTCGCGATCCACTGCGACGACTCGATCCCCGCGATCGGACCCCAGAATTTATGGAGTGGAAAATCGCCGAGCTTCTCGCGGAGCGATGCATAGAGCGGCTCCGGGTTCGTGTGGCACCACATCGTCTCGGTGCCGTCGGGGTTGTGCTTTGGCGCGGGCAGGCAGACGAGGTCGGCGGTGGCGTGCTTCGACTGCAGCAGGAACCAGGCCGCCGTTCGCAGCTCCGGCCGGGCCGACTTGAGCTGGTCCCAGAGCCGCGGCGCGCGGTGCACGCCGTCGGGGCTGATCCACATTTCGAGATGGTGCGAGCCGCGGTCGTAGAGTCCGTTGGCGACGATCCCGTGGGCGGCGGGCACCGCGCCGGTCGTGAGCGCGGCCTGCACGGGGCATGTGACGGCGGGAAACCCAGGATCGAGCGGCACGCAGCCGCCACCGGCCGCGAGCGACTGAAGTGTCGGCATCCGCGACAGATCCTCCTGCCTCAGGCCAGGGATCGAGAGGAGCAGCACGTGGTTGGGGTGCGGACTGGAACTCATCGGAATGACTCCTGAGGAAGCAGCGGCGTGAGAAAAGCGGCGGATTGCGTGGCGGTCTCCACCCAGCGGTGCGACTGCCGCGGCAGTTCGACGTGTAGGCCGCCGGTGTAACCGCCGACAGCCAGGGCGGCGAGGATCGGCGGAAAGTCGACGTCGCCCGTGCCCAGCGGCAGGTGCTCGTGGCGGCAGCAGAGCATGTCGTCGACGTGGACGTTGACGACGCGGTCGGCCCACGGGCGGAGCACGTCGGCCATCGGCCACTCGCCCATGCACTCCATGTGGCCGATGTCGAGCGTGAGCCGCATGTGGTCTGGCCGGCCCAGCCGATCGAAGAGTTGCCCGTAGCGGGCGAGCGTGTCGATCGCCATCCCCGGCTCGGGTTCGAATCCCAGCGGCATCCGCCGGGCCACGGCATGGTCGAGCACTGGCGAGAGGCTGCCCATCAGCCGGCTCCAGATCGCTGCCTCGTCGGCCGAATCACGCACCACTCCCGACCAGAGCGAGACGCAGGTCGCCCCCAGGTCGACGGCGATGTCGATGGCCCGACAGAGAAAATCGGTCCGCCGTTGCCGGGCTTCGCGGTCGGCCGTCACGAGCGTCGGCTCGTGCTTCTGCACGGGGTCGAGCAGATGGCGGCCGCCGGTTTCGATCACGCAGGCCATGCCGGCGGCAGCGAGGGCATCACGCCAGCGGCCGATCTCCGCGGGCAGCTCGTGGGCGAAGGGATCGAGGGTGTGGTGGTCGAGCGTGATCGCCAGCGACCCGTAGCCCATGCCGCGGAGCATGGGAATCGCGTCGAGCGGGTCGACGTCGCCGATGCTGTTGGTGCTGTAGCCGAGCAGCATGGTGGGCGGGCCGGGGGTCTTGAGTTCTGGAGGTCTTGGGGGAACAGGCTTCAGGTGGGGCTGACGAACCGGCGGCCCACGAGAAAGGGAACGAGCAACAGGAGGACGACGATCGACCACGGCTCGCCGCAGGTGGCCAGCACCAGGATGGCGTCGAGCGTGATGATCGCCATGATCGCATTGCCCACCGCCTGCTGCACGCGGCCGCTCGTCGGGTCGAAGATGCCGAGCACCGCCCGCAGCAGAACCGACGCCGTCAGCATGGCCCAGAGCACAAGCCAATTCGTGAGCTTTGCGCCCGTCAACCAGACCCCGGGCTCACCGGCGCGGGCAGCCAGCCAAGGGGAGAGACCGGCGGTGGCAAGCC
>JBIIOL010000064.1:0-10690 GCA_044336965.1 Pirellulales bacterium
ATCAGAAGCGGGAGCACCACCGCGGTCTCCTTGGAGAGCATGGCAGCCGCCGACGCCAGAACGCTGGCCGCCAGCCAGCGGACATTCCACTGCCGTGCGACGGCGCCGGCGAATGCCGCCAGCGAGAGCAGGCAGAGCATCCCCGCCAACGACTCCAGTCGCTGGTAGATGTATGTCACAGCCTGTGTGTTCAGGGGATGCACCGCCCAGAGAGCGGCGATGCCCGCCGCAAGGATGTCGGCATGGCTGCCATACGTGCTGCGGAGGCGCGGCGAGGAGAGCGTGGTTCGCGCGAGAAAGAACAACGACACCGCCGCGACGATGTGGATGAACAGATTGGTGAGGTGGTAGCCGAAAGGCCGCTTGCCCCAGAAGGCGTGGTCGATCGCAAACGTCAGGTAGGGGAGCGGACGAGACGGCAGACCATTGCCTATGAACATCACGCGCCAGGGCGGCCATGGCGAATCCATCAACGGGTTATCGAAGATCTCAGAGTGGTCGTCCATCAGAAACTCGCCGTCGAGCGAGTTGAGAAAGGCGGCCAAGGTGCAGCCGACGACGAACAGGGCGGCCAGCCACGGGACGGTGCGGGGATTCACGGCGGCCATGCTGTGTGTCTGGTCCACGCTCACGGGGACGGAAATGCGGACGCCGCCCGGAGCGGGGACAGCCATTTGACCCATTATGCTCGGCTCGCTCGTCAGCATCTACGGGGCCGCATTTCGCGGAGACGGCCCCGGTCTTGTCAGCAATTTCGCTCTTGTCGTGATCGTTGGCTGTGGCCTGATTCGAGTGCTAGACTAAAATGGTTGTTTAGATCCCCGCCGATCGACCACACGTGGTCCGCGATCCGCCGGCAGCACGCCTGCGGATCGGCGAAGCGGGTAACCCTCACGGAAACGTTCCATGGGTTGCTCGAAACGGTTTCTCGCGATCCGGCGGCCAGCATGGCGGTTTCAGCCATCGCGCCGCGTGGACATCGCCATTGTGATGGCGGCGGCTTTCTGGGTGGTGACTGTCTGGGTGGCGAGCTGCGCAACGGCCGGGGCGTCCGAACCGGCTGCCCAGACAGTGACTCAGCCGCTCGACTTCAACCACGACATCCGGCCGATCCTCTCCGAGAACTGTTTCTATTGCCACGGTCAGGACGGCAACAAGCGGGAGGCCGATCTGCGGCTCGACGATCGAGAGGCGGCCATTCAGGCTGGTGCGATCGTGCCGGGCGATCCTGGCGCGAGCGTGCTGCTCGAACGGATTCACTCGACTGACATCGACGTGCTCATGCCGCCACCGAATTCCAACCGGCGGCTCTCCGACGACCAGAAAAAACTCCTCGACCGCTGGATCAAGGAAGGGGCCGTGTACACGCCGCACTGGGCGTTCGTCCCGCCGGTGCGGCCGCAGCCGGCTGAGCCGAAGCACGCAGCTTGGGCGCTGAACGACATCGACCGGTTCGTGCTCGTGAAACTCGAGCAGGTCGGCCTGAAGCCTTCGCCGGAGGCCGACCGGGCCACGCTCATCCGCCGGCTCCATGCTGATCTCGTCGGCCTGCCACCAACGCCCGAGGAGGTCGATGCCTTCGTCGCCGACCCCGATCCGCAGGCCTATGAAAAGCTGGTCGATCGGCTGCTCGCCAGCCCGCACTACGGTGAGCGGATGGCGCTGTCGTGGCTCGACGCCGCCCGCTACGCCGATTCCAACGGCTTCCAGCAGGATGGCGACACCTGGCAGTGGATCTGGCGGGACTGGGTGGTGAAGGCCCTCAATGCCGACATGCCGTTCGACCGGTTTTCCACCGAGCAGTTGGCGGGCGACCTGCTGCCGCCGGCCGCCACCGAACAGGCCACTCTCGATCAGAAGATCGCCAGCGGCTTCAACCGCAACCATCTCTTGAACGGCGAGGGGGGCGCGATCGCCGAGGAGCAGCGTTTCAACAACCTGTTCGACCGGGTCGACACGACGAGCACCACTTGGCTCGGCCTCACGATGGCCTGTGCCCAGTGCCACGACCACAAATACGATCCGATGACGCAGGCCGACTATTATGCGTTGCTCGACGCTTTCAACCACGTTCCCGAGTCGGGCACGCCGACGCGGTTCTCGACACGGATCCGCGTGGCGCCGCCGGTGATCGAACTTCCCACGGAGGAAAACAAGGCCAGGCTTGCCGAACTCGAGGCCGCGATGAAGTCGCTCGAGGGCGACTCCAAACCGGTACTCGATGCGGCCTATGCGGCCTGGAAGGCCGGGCTCTTTTCAGACGGGGAGCCGGCAGACGGCAGTGATCTCTCCCGCGGACTGACCCCGCTCTTGCGGAAGCCCGAGAAGGATCGCACCGAGGAAGAAAAGAAGTCGATCGAGAACCAGCTCCGCAGTCACTTCGACGGCAAGGTGAAAGCGGGCGTCGTCAAGGATCTGCCGCAGGTCGTGAAGTATGAAGCGGCCAAAAAAGCCTTCGATGTTTACAAGGGAGATCAACTGCCCCGCGTGATGGTGATGAGCGACGAGAAGCCGAGGGTGACGAAGATCCTCGACCGCGGCGACTACCTCTCCCCCAAGGGGGAGAAGCTCACGTTTGCGCCACCGGCGTTTCTGCCGCCGCTGCCGGACGGCGTTCCGGCCAACCGGCTCGGCCTTGCCCGCTGGCTCTTCCTGCCGGAGCATCCGCTCACGGCCCGCGTGCAGGTGAACCGGATGTGGCAGCACTTCTTCGGCGCCGGGATCGTGAAGACGACCGAGGACATGGGGGTGCAGAGCGAGTATCCCACGCACATGCCGCTGCTCGACTGGCTGGCGGTGGAGTTTCGCGACCGGGGTTGGAGCCAGAAGCAGATGCACAGGCTTCTGGTCACGAGCGCGACCTACCGGCAGGCCAGCCGAGTGACGGCGGAGCATCTGGCGAAGGATCCGGAGAACCGTCTCTTCGCGCGGGCCAGCCGGTTTCGGATGCCGTCGATGGTGCTCCGCGATGTGGCGCTGGCCGCCAGCGGGATCCTCGACCCCCGTCTTGGCGGCCAGCCCGTCTATCCCTATCAGCCGGACGAGATCTGGGAGGCTTTGGCGATCACGAAGGAACGCGACTTCACCTATCCGTCATCGCATGGCAGCGACCTCTATCGCCGCAGTCTCTACACCTTCTGGCGGCGGACGGTGAACCCGGCCAACATGTTTGACATGGCCAATCGGCAGACCTGCAACGTGCGGGCCAGCCGCACCTGCACGCCGCTGCATGCCCTCACGACGCTGAACGACCCGACCTGGGTGGAGGCGTCGCGCGTGCTGGCCGAGAAGGCCATGAAGACCTCTCCCGACACCGACGGGCGACTTGCGTTTGTCTTCCGCCGCGTGCTCGGCCGCCGGCCGACCGACTACGACATGACCACGCTGCGGCGGATGCACGAGCGGCAACTGGGGGCCTACCGGGTCGACGCCGAGGCGGCGAAGCAGCTCGTGAGCGTGGGCGAGAGCCCGCGTGACGCGGCGCTCGACTTGGCCGAGCACGCGGCCCTGAGCAGTGTCTGCCTGGGTATTTTCAACCTCGACGAGGCCCTGACGCGGGAGTGACCAGAAAAGGTGCCAGCCACCAAATTTGGGTAATTTGAAAAGCCAAGGGGAAACTGTGGACACAATGAAATTATCCAAATTTGGTGGCAGGCACCTTTTCTCCCAGCGGTTCACCCGCCGCCAGCTCTTCGGCTCGGCCGGCTTGGGAATCGGCGCGGTCGCGCTGGCGTCGTTGCTCAGGCGTGATGCCGCCGCCGCGGTAGTGACGCCGGCCGGCGACGGCACGCCGGGTCTGCCGGGTCTGCCTCACCATCCACCCACGGCGAAACGGGTGGTCATGCTCTGGCAGGGGGGCGGGCCATCGCACGTCGATCTCTTCGACCCCAAGCCCGCGCTCATCAGCCGCGGTGGCGAGGATATTCCCGAGAGCGTCCGCGGCAGCACGCGGCTCTCTACCATGTCAAGCGGGTATGCCAAGTGGCCGGTCGTCGCGCCGATCAAAGGCTTCAGAAAATACGGCAAGGCTGGCATCGAGATGAGCGAAATGCTGCCAGGCATCGGCGGCATCGCCGATGAGATCTGCCTCGTGAGGAGCATGCATACGGAGGCGGTGAACCACGCCCCGGGCGTCACGTTTTTCATGACGGGCGCGCAAGTGCCGGGCCGGCCGAGCATGGGCGCGTGGATGAGCTACGGGCTCGGCTGCGACACCGACGAACTGCCGGCGTTCGTGGTGATGACCTCCTCCGACAAGGAGAAGAGCTGCGGCCAGCTCTTCTTCGACCACTACTGGGGCAGCGGCTTCCTTCCGAGCCGTTTCCAGGGCGTGCGGTTTCGCAACACGGGTGATCCGGTGCCGTATCTGGCGAACCCTGTCGGCGTGAGCCGTGAGTCGCGGCGGGCGCTGCTCGACGACATCGCCGCCATGAACGCGGCCCATCTGGCCGACTACGGCGATCCGGAGATCGACACGCGGATCGCGCAATACGAGATGGCCTACCGGATGCAGGCGAGCGTGCCCGAACTCGTCGATTTTTCAGACGAGCCCAAGCATGTGCTCGACCGCTACGGGGCCGACGTGCACGTGAAGGGCAGCTTTGCCTACAACTGCCTGATCGCGCGGCGGCTGCTCGAGCGGGGTACTCGGTTCGTGCAGTTGATGCACGCTGGCTGGGACCAGCACGGCAACCTGTTCACACAGCTTGAAACCCAGTGCCGCGACACGGAGGGCCCGTCAGCGGCGCTCGTGCAGGATCTCAAGGAGCGCGGCCTGCTTAGCGACACGCTGGTCGCCTGGGGCGGCGAGTTCGGGCGGACGCCCTTCGGCCAGGGCGACCCGGCCAATCCCAAGGGCCGCGATCATTTTGGGAAGGCCTATTCGTGGTGGCTCGCGGGTGGCGGCGTGAAGGCGGGCCACGTCTATGGTTCGACCGACGACTACGCCTGGAACATCACGGCCGACCCGGTGCACATCCACGACATGCAGGCCACAATCATGCACATGGTCGGCATCGACCACACGAAGCTGACGTTCCGCTACCAGGGCCGTCAGTTCCGGCTCACCGACGTGCACGGCCATGTGGTGAAGGGCATCCTTGCTTAACGCCGGGCTCAATGGCAAAAGGCGAGCCGCTCTGTTTCGCGATCCCCGGGCTTGCGCCCGGGGCTTTTATTTGGATGCACCGCCACGCCGCATACAAGCCCGGAGCGTGAGCGATGGGATTCCGGCATCCGGCACTGCGTTCACCAGCAATGGTGCACGAGCGGGCGGACGCAATCGTCGTAGATCTCCTGCACCGCGGCCAGCGTCTCGCGCGGGAGCGGCGGCAGGTCGGCGGCGCGGGCGTTGTCTTCCACCTGCGAGGGCCGTCGCGCACCGGGGATCACGCACGACACGGCCTCGAATGACAGGATCCACTTGAGTGCGAACTGTGCCAGTGTCGCGTCGGGTGGCACCAGCGGCCGCAGGCGTTCCACGGTCTCAAGGCCTGTTTCGTAGTCGACGCCGGAGAATGTCTCGCCCCGGTCGAAGCCGGCGCCCTCACGGTTGAATGCGCGGTGGTCGTCGGCGGGAAACTCGGTGGCGCGGGAGAACTTCCCGCTCAGCAGGCCGCTGGCCAGTGGCACGCGTGCGATCACGGCCACCTGCCGTCTCATCGCGACCTCGAAGAAGAGTTCCGCGGGCCGCAGGCGGAAGGCGTTGAAAATGATCTGCACCGACTGCACGTTGGGATACTCGATCGCCTTGAGGGCCTCCTCGACGCGTTCGACGCTCACGCCGTAGTGGCGGATCTTGCCGGCGACGACGAGGTCATCGAGGGCCTGGAAGACCTCTGGGCGGTAATAGACATCCGTCGGCGGGCAGTGCAGTTGCACGAGATCGATCCGGTCGGTCTCGAGGTTCTTCAGGCTGCGATCGATGAAGGCCGTGAGGTTGGCTGCGTTGTAGCCGTTGGTCGTGTGGGGATTGAGCCGCCGGCCCGCCTTCGTGGCCACATAAAAGGGCTCGGAGCGTTCGCGGCGGAGGCGGGCGATCAGGCGTTCGCTCAGGCCGTCGCCGTAGACGTCGGCGGTGTCGAAAAAAGTGATGCCGCAGTCGAGGGCTTTGTGGAGTGCGGCCATCGATTCGGCCTCGTCGGCGCCGCCCCACTGCCCGCCGCCGATACCCCAGGCACCGAAGCCGATCTCGGAAACCTGCCAGCCCGTCCGTCCGAATGTGCGTGTGTTCATGGTGGGAGCAGTGTCGTGGAACGGGGCCACGGGCTCAAGCGGGCTGGCGAATGTGCTCCCCGGCTACCCGAAGTCGTTTCGACGTACACTCATCTCCAATGAACGCGTTCGTGTTTCTCCCCAACTGGGTCCGAGATCGCCGAGCATGGCCGCTGGCCGTGATCGGCCTCCTGCTCGTGGTGAGCGGGCTCGCGCATAGCGTCGTCTGGGCCGTGCTTGGAGGCCCGTGGGAGGGGCCGGTCACCTGGCGGAAGCCAATCCTGTTTGGCATCTCGGGCGGCCTGACGAGCCTGTCGCTGGGATGGGCCTGGTCGAAGCTGCCGTGGCGGTGGGGCGATCGCTGGCTGGCGGCGACTGTCGCGTGGGCCCTGCTCGTGGAGGTGGCGGCCATCGACCTGCAGGCCTGGCGGGGTGTGGCCAGCCACTTCAACCGGGCGACGCCGTTTGACTCCTTTCTCTACGACGCGATGGGCCTGCTCATCCTCTGGGTGACGCTTGTCGCCGTCGACCTGAGCGTGCGGTTCCTGCGGCAGCCCACGGGCCTCGCTGCCGACATGCTGCTGGCCGCCCGTGCAGGGCTCGTGCTGCTCGTGATCTCGTGTGGGCTCGGCATCTGGGTGAGCGTGCATGGCGACACACAGGTGGCGGCCGGGCTCGAGCCGGAGCGGTATGGCGTCGCCGGCGTGCCGAAATTTCCGCACGGCGCGGTGATCCACGCGCTGCAGTGGCTGCCGCTGCTCGCCTGGGCGGCGCGGTGGGCCGGCATCGCGGAACGCAGACGCGTTTGGCTGGTGACGTCGGCCACCGTGGGCACCACGCTCATCGGTAGCTTCGCCCTCGCGCAGACGCTCGCGGGCCGGTCGCGGTTTGACGTTACGCCGGTCACGGCGACTCTGCTTGCCGCTGGCGTGTTCTGTCTTGTCGTGCCGGCGATCGTGGTCGCGGCCGCGGCCGTCAGGGCGATGACGTCGTCGAGATGATCGATACCGATGGCGTTTGCCCAGGTGTCCGAGTCTCTGACTTCCGTGTCTGCAGGGGGTTGACCGTTTGCGGAGGGGCGTCGGCCTTGCGCACAATGGAGCCACACCTTCAGGAGACCCCGGGACCATGCCTCTGCACCACGCGCCCCTGTCGTTTTGCGGATCGTTCGCGCATCCGTTGCTGATCGCTGTCGCATGCTTCCTTGCGTGCTGCGGCGGGCTCCGTGCCGACGCGGCCACGGTGCTCGTGGAGGCCGAGAGCTTCGCCGACCACGGTGGCTGGACGCTCGACACGCAGTTCATCGAACAGATGGGATCGCCCTACCTGCTCGCGCACGGCCTGGGCAAGCCGGTGACCGATGCCACGACGAAGGTCGCCATTCCCGCCGTCGGCGAGTATCGCGTGTTTGTCCGCACGAAGGACTGGGTCGCGCGGTGGAACGCCCCGGGCACGCCCGGCAGGTTCGAGGTGGTCGTGAATGGAAAGCCGCTGGCCACACCATTCGGCACGCAGGGCGCGGACTGGGGCTGGCAGGACGGCGGCACGCTGTCGCTGCCGGCCGGCGAGGCGACCGTTGGCCTTCGCGATCTCACCGGCTTCGACGGCCGCTGCGACTGCATCGTCTTCACTACCGACGCCACGCCACCCCCGAACGATTCGGCCGTGTTGGCCAACTGGCGGCGGACGGCGCTCGGCCTGCCGGCAGCGCCGGAGACCAAGGGGCCCTACGATCTGGTCGTGATCGGCGGCGGCTACTCGGGCATGGGCGCCGCGTTGTCGGCAGCACGCATGGGACTGAAAGTGGCGCTCCTGCAGGATCGTCCGGTGCTCGGCGGCAACGGGTCGAGTGAGATTCGTGTCTGGGCGCAGGGGCTGATCCGTCGCGGCAAGTATCCGCGGGTCGGTGAGATCATCGAGGAGTTCTGCGACCACGCCAAGAAGAGCCCCGGCACCTATGAGGAGTTTGAGGATGCCAAGAAGGAGCGGATCGTTCGCGCGGAGCCGAATATCGATCTCTTTCTCAACACGCATGCCTTCGCCGCTGAGCGGGATGGCACGCGGATCAAGAGCATCACCGGTCTCGATACTCGAACGAGCCGCGAACTGCGGTTCACCGGCCGATTCTTCTGCGACGCCACCGGCCACGCCACGATAGGCCACCTGGCCGATGCCGAGACGGTCATGGAGGAGAAGGGTCGGATGGGGATGAGCAACATGTGGTCATGGGACGAGGTCGATGCACCGCAGGCTTTTCCCGCGACGCCCTGGGCGCTGCCGCTGACGTTGGCGGATTTTCCCTACCCGCGCAGCCATCACGGCGAGTGGTTCTGGGAGAGTGGCTTCGACAAGGATCCGCTGGCCGACGCCGAGGGCATCCGCGACTGGAACCTGCGTGCGGTCTACGGGGCGTTCAACGCCATGAAAAATGGCAACGGCGCCGACAAGCACAAAAACGCCATCCTCACCTGGGTGGCCGCCATCGGGGGGCCGCGGGAGAGCCGCCGGATCGTCGGCGACGTTGTCCTCACACACGAGGATGTCGTGGGCAAGCGTGAGTTCCCCGACGGCTGCGTGCCCTCGACCTGGTCGATCGACCTGCACTATCCCAAGCAGGAATATGCCAAGAAATTTCCCGACAACCCATTCATCTCGATCGCGAAGTTCGACGACCGCATCGACCGGGCCTACGGCTATCCCGTTCCGTACCGCTGCTTCTATTCCAAGAACGTCGACAACCTGTTCATGGCCGGACGGTGCATCTCCGTCACACACGAGGCGCTCGGCACCGTTCGCGTGATGAAGACCTGCGGGATGATGGGGGAGGTGGTGGGGAAGGCGGCGAGCGTGGCGATCAAGCACGGAACGAATCCGCGTGGCGTCTATGAAAAGCACTGGGGCGACATGGACGAGCTTTTGAAGCTGCCGGGCAAGGCCCGCCGTGCGAGCCTGTCGGACCCGATCGACATTCCGGCAGACGCCATGTCGCTGGCCGGCCCGCATGGGCCCCCCATGGGGATCGACCCGAGAAAGCTAGCCAAGGATCGTGGGGCCGTCGTCGAGGATGATTTGCGGGCGGTTCGTGAAGGCAGTTGGACCGAGGGCACCGGACTCAAGGGCTTCGTGGGCCGGGGATATCTCTATGCGGCAGCCGACAGCGGAGCCACGATCCGATATGAGCTCACGGCGCCAGCTTCTGGTAGCTACGACGTGCTCGTTGGTTGGCTGCCCCACGAGAATCGCGGCTCCGCGGTGCCGGTGCTCGTGGAGACTCCTGCGGGCCGCACAAGTGTCCGGCTCGACATGCGGCAGCCGGCGCCCCTCGATGGGGGCTTTGGATCCGCGGGCCGCGTGAACCTCGGCAAGGGCGATTCCTGCGTCGTGGTGATCGGCACCGACGCCGCCAAAGGCAATGCCCACGCCGACACCGTGATGCTCGTGCCAACGGTCACGCCCGCCGTCAAGTAGGAGACCGCTGTGCTGCAGCGAGGTGCGCGGAGTCTCGTGCCCATCGTCGCGCATGCAGCCCGCGTGGCCGTCGTGGCGGCGATCGCGTGGCTCGTGCATGCGGAGCATGCGCGATATGTCGGTCGGCAGGTGACTGCTGATCTGGTCGGCCTGCCGGTTGCGCGGGTGCAGCGGCATCTGCCCGAGGCATCGGCGATCGGCGGCCCGGCGGATGCCGTGGCGGGCGGCCGCGACATCCTCGACGCAGCGGGCGAGCGTATCGGCACGATGCTCCGCACATCGCCGGCGGGCGATGCTGCGATCGGCTTCTCGGGGCCGACCGATCTGCTCGTCGTCTGCGATCGGGACCTCCGCGTGGCTGGCATGGAGGTGCTTGCCAGTCGCGACACGCGGGACCATGTGCATGCTGTGGAACGCGACGCCGCCTTCTGGCAGTCGTTCCGGGGAAAATCGCTTGAAGAACTGGCCGGCATGAAGCCGGACAAAGCCCATGCGGTGGCGGGTGCCACGCTCACGAGCCTGGCGATCACGGAGGCGCTGGTGCGCCGGCTGGGGGGCACGTCGGCGGCGAGTCGGTTCGAGCAACCGCCCACGCTCGCGGACCTGAAGCTGATCTATCCCGACGCCGTGGAGATCGAGCTCGATCCTGGCGATCCGGCCGTGATCCGCGTGCTGGCGGCCGACGCGATCCCGCTGGGTTGGGCACTGCGGACGAGCCCGGTGGCCGATCGTGTGATCGGCTATCAGGGTCCGACCGATGCCGTGGTCGGCTTCGATGCGACGGGGAAAGTCTGCGGCGTGGCGGTGCTCGCCAGCTACGACAACGAGCCCTACGTGGGCTATGTCCGCGACGACGCGGCGTTTCGCGGCGTCTACCGCGGCATGTCGGTCGAGGCACTGGCTGGCATCGATCCCAAGAGCACCGGCATCGAGGGAGTCAGCGGTGCCACGATGACGAGTCAGGCGGTGGCAAAGGGGATCGTTCGTGCCATGCGGCAGCACGTCGAGC
>JBIIOL010000065.1:0-10682 GCA_044336965.1 Pirellulales bacterium
CTCGACAGCGGTGCCGTCTGGTCCAATACCTGGCAGCCGACCACGCGTGGAGGCCGCCGCGCTGAGGCGGTCTTCATGCAGTCGCGTGCGGAGTTTCGTCGCGTCGACGAGCAGATCGAGGCGCACACGCTCGTCAGCGTATCGCCCGAGGATGACGTGGAGCTCCGCCGGCTCTCGCTCACCAACCGCTCCGAACGCCGTCGCTCGATCGAAGTCACGACCTACGCGGAGGTGGCACTGGCCCCGCAGGCACAGGACGAATCGCACCCGGCCTTCGCCAACCTCTTCGTGGAGACCGAAATACTCGCCGGCCGGTCTGCCCTCCTCGCCACCCGTCGGCCACGCTGTCCCGAGGAACGGCCACCGTGGCTGCTCCACGTCGTGACTGGCAGTTGTCCAACGGAGAACTGCACTCATTCTGTCGGGGAGCCGTCATTCGAGACCGACCGCAGGGCGTTTCTCGGCCGCGGGCGCACCCACCGTGATCCCGCCGCCTTCGATCGGGAATCGCTCTCCGGCACCACCGGCGCCACGCTCGATCCCGTGGTGAGCATTCGCCGCACGGTCGTGCTCGAACCGGGGGAGACGGTTCGGCTCGATATCGTCACGGGCATCGCCGAATCGCGGGACCATGCCACCGAGATCGCGGTCAAATACTCCGATCCCTGCCTCGCCAGCCGCATCATCGAGCTGGCCTGGACGCGAGGCGCGATCATGCTCCAGCAACTCGCGATCTCCGAGCAGGAGGGGCAGGCCTTCGGACGTCTGGCCGGATCGCTCGTCCACGCATCCCGCCTCCGCCGTACGAGCCCGGCGGTGATCAGCCGCAACCGCCGCGGCCAGTCGGGGCTCTGGGGACACGGCATCTCGGGCGACCTGCCGATCGTACTGGTGCGCATCCGCGATCGCCACCAGCTCGAACTGGTGCACCAGTCCATTCGCGCCCATGCCTGGTGGCGGATGAATGGCCTCGACGTCGACCTCGTCCTCTGGAATGAGGACGACTCCGTGTACCGACAGGTCCTGCACGAGTCGATCATCGATCTTGTCTCCGCCAGCCCGGAGGCGGGGCTCCTCGACCGTGCCGGCGGCATCTTCGTCCGCCGCGGCGAACAACTCTCCGAGGAGGATCGCGTGCTCCTGCAGGCGGCCGCCCGTGTCATGCTCACCGACGAAGGCGGCACGCTGGTGGAACAGGTGGAGAAACGGGGCCGGCCAGAGATCGCGATCCCGGCACTCAAGCCGCGGCGGCGGCTCGCACCCCAAGCGGCGGCCGAGTCCACCGCGATGCCCGCGGCCGATGGATCAACGCCTCCGCCCCACGCCTTCAACGGTCTCGGTGGCTTCACGGCCGACGGCAGCGAATACGTGATCCAACTTCCCCCTGGCGCGTGCACACCCGCACCGTGGGCCAATTGCCTCGCCAATCCGCGCATCGGCACGGTGGTCACCGAGTCTGGCGGCGGCTGCACGTGGGTCGACAACAGCCACGAGTTCAGACTCACGCCATGGGCGAATGATCCGGTCTCAGACCCGGGAGGCGAGGCGGTCTACATCCGCGACGAAGACACCGGCCGCTTCTGGTCGCCCACTCCGCAGCCTGCCCGAGGACGAGGCACGTATGCCGTGCGACATGGAGTCGGAAGCACTGTGTTCGAACATGCCGACGAGGGGATCGCTACGGAACTGACCATCTTCGTCGCGGCACACGAGCCCGTGAAGTTCGTCCAACTGACGATCACCAACACCTCCGGCCGGCCACGGCCCCTTTCCATCACCGGCTACTGGGAGTGGGTGCTGGGCGAACTCCGCAGCCGGTCGCAGATGCACGTCGTCACCGAACTCGACCATCTCACCGGGGCGATGTTCGCCCGCAACGCGTTCTCCGATGAGTTCGCGGGAATGGTGGCTTTCGTCGACTCGAGTGAGGTCGCCCGAACCGTGACAGCCGATCGCACGGAGTTTATCGGCCGCAACGGCTCGCTCGCGTCGCCGGCGGCGCTGCACCGCATGCGGCTCTCCGGCCGCGTGGGGGCGGGCTTCGACCCCTGCGCCGCCATGCAGGTGCAGATCCTTCTCGACGAGGGGGAGAGCCGCACGATCGTCTTCACGCTCGGTGCAGCCATGGGCGTCGCCGAGGCACAACGGCTCGTGCAACGTTTTCGCGGAGAGGAGGCTGTGCAGCAAGAATTTGCTGCCATGCAGGCGGGATGGCAGCGGCGGCTCTCTGCCGTGCAGATCGAGTCGCCCGATCCGACGATTGACGCATTGGTCAACCACTGGCTGCTTCATCAGGTCGTGTCGTGCCGTCTGTGGGGCCGCACGTCGCTCTATCAGTCGTCGGGCGCTTATGGATTTCGCGACCAACTGCAGGATGCGATGGCATTGGTGCACGCCGCTCCCGAACTGCTCCGAGAACACCTGCTCCGTGCGGCGGGCCGGCAGTTCGAGGAGGGCGACGTCCAGCACTGGTGGCACCCTCCCTCGGGCCGTGGCGTTCGCACCCACTGCTCCGACGACTTTCTCTGGCTGCCGGCAGCCGTGGTCCGCTACGTGCAGTCGACCGGCGACACGGGCGTGCTCGACGAGCAGGTGCCATTGCTGCATGGCCGACTGCCGCGGGCCGACGAGGAGTCGGTCTACGACCGCCCGCAGTGCGGACCAGCCTCGGCACCGCTCTACGACCACTGCGTCCGTGCCGTCGAGCATGCCCTCCACTTCGGCGCCCACGGTCTGCCGCTTTTCGGCGGTGGTGACTGGAACGACGGCATGAACCTCGTGGGCCACGAGGGCCGGGGCGAGAGCGTGTGGCTGGCCTTCTTCCTCTACGACGTCCTCAGTCGCTTCGCCGATCTGGCCGAGCAGCGGGGAGACGTGGTCATGGCGGATCGCTGTTCGATCGAGGCCGGCCGCCTCCGTGGGAATGTGGACGACACCGCCTGGGACGGCTCCTGGTATCGCCGCGGCACCTTCGACGACGGGCTGCCACTCGGGTCGATCAGCTCCGCCGAATGCCGGATCGACTCGGTCTCGCAGAGTTGGGCGGTGCTCTCGGCCGCGGCGCCCCAGGCCCGGGCCGCCACGGCGATGGCCAGCGTCGACACGCTGCTGGTCTCACGTCGCGATCGACTCGTGAAGCTGCTGGCACCGCCGTTCGACACCGCGCCGCTCGAGCCCGGCTACATCAAGGGCTATCCGCCGGGTATCCGTGAAAACGGTGGCCAATACACCCATGCCGCTGTCTGGACGGCCATGGCATTCGCCTCCCTGGGCGACCACGCCCGTGCCTGGGAGCTGTTTCGACTCATGAACCCGGTGAGCCACGGCGACACACCCGAGGCGGTCGCAACCTACCGTGTCGAGCCGTATGTGGTCGCGGCCGACATCTATGCCGTCGCACCGCACATCGGCCGCGGTGGCTGGACCTGGTACACGGGCTCGGCCAGTTGGATGTATCGGCTGGTGGTGGAGTCGCTGCTCGGCATCGAACGGGAGGGCACGGTGCTCAGACTGTCGCCTCACCCTCCCCGCGATTGGCCCAGCTATAAAATCCGCTATCGCTACTACGACACAATGTACCGGATCACCGTTCACCATCCGGGGCACGGCGTCCGCGAACCAGGGCCGATCCGTACCATGGTGGTCGATGGCGTTCCACAGGCCGACCATACAATCTCGCTCGTCGATGACCACCACGAACACGTGATCGAGATCGAATTGGCATGACGCCAACTGCCGCATCCCCTTGGAAACGACACTCGCCTCTTCCCGACGAGCCCTGGCATTCTCTTCCCGTCGAAGATGTGCTGGGCCGAATGGGCAGCGGCCGTGAGGGCCTCTCGACCGCCGAGGCGGCCCGCCGTCTCGCGTCCTTCGGCCGCAATGCCTTGCCCCGCAAGCCGCCGCCAGCGGTGTGGCGACTTGCCATCGGTCAGTTGGCAAACCCGCTCATGCTCCTGCTGCTCGCGGCGGCGCTGGTGTCGCTCGCCATCGGCGACGTCAAGGATGCTGCAATCATCGCCCTCGTGATCGCGATCGATGCCTGTCTCGGCACGTGGCAGGAGGCGAAGGCGAACCGTTCCAGCCGGGCGCTCGAGAAACTGCTCCAGATCCGTGCGGCCGTCAGCCGCGGCGGCACGGTCTGCGACATTCCCGCAGAGGAGGTCGTGCCAGGTGATCTCCTCTGGATCGAGTCGGGCAACCGGGTGCCGGCCGACGCCCGGCTGGTTGCCGCGTATGGTCTCGAGGTCGACGAATCGCTGCTCACTGGTGAGTCGCTGCCGGTGCGGAAAGACGCCTCCTGGACCGGTCCGCCCGCCGCGTCGCTGGCCGACCACCTCGACATGGTGCATGCCGGATCGATCGTCACCCGCGGGCGTGCCTCGGCGGTCGTCGTCGCCACCGGACTGCAGACAAGCGTCGGCGAACTGGCGATCGACGTCGCCATGCGGCCCGCCGGCAAGCCGCCGCTGGTGGCCCGCATGGAGCGGTTCACCCGCTCCATCGCGGTGGCGGTGGTCGCTGCCGCTGCCCTAATCGGACTGCTCGGTGTGGTGGTCGGCCATCGGCCGCAGGAGATGTTTCTCTTCGCGGTGGTGCTGGCGGTGTCGGCGATTCCGGAGGGGCTGCCCGTGTCGCTGACGATCGCCCTGGCCATCGCCACCGGCCGGATGGCGGCCCGCGGCGCGATCGTGCGACGGCTGCCCGCCGTCGAGGGACTCGGCAGTTGCACGCTGATCGCCACCGACAAGACGGGCACGCTCACCTGCAATGAACTCACCGCCACGGTCGTTGCCTTGCCAGCCGGGGCGGCTGACGAAACCCCTGACGAGCGCCTCGCCGTCAGCGGGCAGGGGTTCGCACCAACGGGTGCCGTGCTCCGCGACGGGCTTCCCATCAGGCTGGAGCAGTCGCCTCCGGCCGCCACGACGGAGCCACGGCTCCGCTCGGTCGTGGCATGCGGCGTTCTCTGCAACGAGGCCACGCTTCATCATCGCGACGGCACCTGGACCTGGCGGGGCGACGCGGTCGATGTCGCGCTGTTGTCGCTGGGCGTGAAGCTTGGCCTCGAACGCGAGTCGCTGCTGGCGGAGATGCCACAGTGCGACGCCCTGCCGTTCGAACCGGAGCAACGCTTTGCG
This sequence comes from Pirellulales bacterium, assembly GCA_044336965.1. Classification (GTDB taxonomy): domain Bacteria; phylum Planctomycetota; class Planctomycetia; order Pirellulales; family UBA1268; genus CAMCQY01. The sequence continues at coordinate 5,142 of JBIIOL010000065.1, forward strand.
GCGACGTTTCATACGATCCCGGGCGGGCGACTGGCCTGCGTCAAGGGTGCACCGGAAGCCGTGCTGCCGATGTGCCGTGGTGATCTTGATCTGATGACCGCCTGGCATGAGCAGGCCGCCGCACTGGCAGCCGAAGGACTGCGAGTGCTGGCTCTGGCTCACGGCCGAATACCCGCCACAGTCTCGGTCCCAGTCACTCGGCCGACACTCACAGACCTCGACTTCCTGGGATTCGTCGGGCTCACCGACCCGCTTCGGGCGGGCGCGCGGGAGGCGGTACGGCGGTGTGGCAAAGCCGGCGTCCGGGTGGTGATGATCACCGGCGATCACCGACTGACGAGTCTGGCCATCGCTCGGCAGTTGGAACTGGCTCACGACGACACCGACGTGATCACGGGCAGCGAACTGGCCGACCTCTCTCCTGAGCGGTTCGCTGCGCGGGTCGGCACCGTGAGGGTTTTCGCCCGCGTCACGCCGCGACAGAAGCTGCAGATCGTCGAGGCCGCCCGGGCCGCCGGGCAATTCGTCGCCGTCACCGGCGACGGTGTCAACGACGCCCCTGCCCTTCGCGCCGCCAACCTCGGCGTGGCGATGGGCAAGGGGGGCACCGACGTGGCCCGTGAGGCCGCCGGGCTCGTGATCAGTGATGACAACTTCGCCACGATCGTCGCCGGCATCGAGGAGGGCCGCATCGCCTACGACAATGTCCGCAAGGTGATCTTCCTGCTGGTGAGCACCGGCGCGGCCGAGATGGTGCTCGTGACGCTGGCAGTGGCCACGGGATCACCACTGCCGCTCACGGCGGTCCAACTCCTCTGGCTGAACCTGGTGACCAACGGCATCCAGGACGTGGCGCTGGCGTTCGAGCCCGGGCAGGGCGACGAACTCGACCGACCACCCCGCCCAACCGACGAGTCGGTCTTCGATCGGGTGATGCTGCAGCGGATCATGATCTCGGCGCTGGTGATGGGCGTGGCGTCGTTCGTCGTGTTTCGCATCTGGCTGGGGCAGTCGACGGCAGACGCGGGGAATCATGCGGCAGCGGTCACCGGTGCCCGTAATGCCACGCTCCTGTTAATGGTGCTCTTCGAGAATGTGCACCTGGCCAACTGCCGCTCGGAGACCCGGTCGGCCTTCGCCATCCCGCTCCGGCGGAGCCCGCTCCTGCTCGCAGGCTCGCTCGCAGCGTTGGCGGTGCATCTGCTGGCGATGCACTGGCCACCGGCCCGCGCACTCCTCGACGTCGCACCGGTGAACGGCCGCGAGTGGTTCGTCCTGATGGCCGTGGCAGCCACGATCCTGCCGGCCATCGAACTCCACAAATGGTGGTGCCGCCGACGCACCATGATCCCTACGGCACCCGTCGCCTGAGCACGACCAGCGGGTCGGCCTCATCGCGGACGTCTCTATGGCTCATCGGCTTGGCCAGGATCATGCCCGCCACGAAACCCGCGACGTGGGCCGAGTAGGCCACGCCACCGCCACCGCCCTGGTCGAGGAATCCGCTCACGAGCTGGAACAGAAACCAGATGCCCACCGCCACGTAGCCCGGTACGTCGATCATCATCCGGAGCAGGATCACGCTCACGCGACGGTGCGGATGGAGCACGAGATAGGCCCCCAGCACACCCGAGATCGCGCCGGAGGCACCCAGACAGGGCGTCAGCGCCGCCTCGCCCGAGCTATTGAGCGCCACGAAGGCCAGCGATGCGATGATGCCCGTGGCCAGATAGAAGAGCAGGTATTTGAAGTGACCCATGTCGTCCTCGACGTTGTCGCCGAAGATCCACAGAAACCACATGTTTCCGGCCAGATGCATGATGCTGCCATGCATGAAGATCGCCGTCAGCAGCGTCATCCAAGGCGGAATCGGCGTGACCTTGAGGCCGGGATCAGGCACCTGGATCACGCCCTCGGGCGTCTGGATCATTCGCACCGACGGCTCAGTGATGACGTCTTGCCCCGAGATGATCTCAGCGGGCACCTGGCAATAGGCGAGCGTGACGTTGTCGTTGGCACCCATCTGCTGGAGCACCACGAACACGAAGACGTTCGCCAGCAACAGGCTGATCGTCACATACGGAAAGATCGTGCGGTCCGAGTTGTCGTCGCCTACGGGAAAGACCATTCGAGAGCTCCTGAAGCCAGGTATCCTGACACAATCGGATCAAATACCAAGTGTCCTTTCGCCTCTCCTCCGGAAACGGCGAAGCTCCCGGTCGGGCGAAACGGTGGCAAACAGCGAGTATCGTAACGGACCTGGCCGGCCCCCGCATGGCGGCTGGACATTCGCCCGCCGCGGGACAATACTCACAACCGCAGGGGCAGACGGTATCAGTAGCATGGAAGGCAGCACCCATGAACCGCCCCCGCTCTCTGCGCCGACTGACGCATCTATCTCGCACTCAGTCACGTTCCGCGGTCGTTCGTGGCCCTCGTTCCACGACGTGCACGGCAGAACTCCTCGAATCGCGGCTGACGATGTCGGCTGATGTCGCCGCAACCGCCCTCAGGCAGATTGAATGGCATGGTCAAACTGCCGCTGCGCGGTCCGACGCCTGGGTCGTGCGAGCCCCCGCGACGGCAGCCGCAACCGGCTGGAACCTCGCCCCAGCATGGAACCCAGCCTGGCACGCCGCTTCTTTGGGCGAGGGCTTCTATGCGCTCACCACCCCCGGCGCATCGACGCAGGACGTACTCAGCTGGGCCGCGCGGACGACCGGCGTGAGCTACGTCGAGCCTGATTTCGCGATCGCGCCCAGCATCGCCTCGAACGATCCGTCGCGAGGCCAACTCTGGGGCCTCGACAATACCGGACAGTCGGGCGGCGGCGTCGATGCCGACATCGACGCCCCCGAGGCATGGAACACGACTACCGGGTCCCGCAGCGTCGTCGTCGCCGTCATCGATACCGGCATGGACTACAACCATCCAGACCTCGCCGCGAACGCCTGGCGCAATCCGGGTGAGGTGGCAGGTGACGGCATCGACAACGACCGCAACGGTTTCGTCGACGACGTGATGGGCTGGGACTTCGCCAATAACGATGCGAACCCGATGGACGACAACGGCCACGGCTCGCACGTGTCGGGCACGATCGGGGCGGTGGGCAACAACGGCGTCGGCGTGGTAGGCGTCAATTGGCAGGTCTCCATCATGCCGCTCAAGTTTCTCGACGCCGCGGGGAGCGGCAGCACCAGTGCCGCGGTCGCGGCGATCAACTACGCCACCCGCATGCGTCGCGATTTCGGCATCAAGGTCGTCGCCACCAACAACAGCTGGGGCGGCGGCGGGCTCTCGACGGCCCTGCGTGACGCAGTCGACGCCGGCGCAGGGGCCGGGATTCTCTTCGTGGCCGCTGCGGGAAACGAGTCGAACAACAACGACGCCACTCCCTCCTACCCGGCCAGCCATCCCGGCACGTCCGTGATCTCGGTGGCGGCGACCGACCGGTCCAACCGTCTGGCGACCTTCTCCAACTTCGGCGCCACGAGCGTCGATCTCGCCGCCCCCGGCGTGGCCATCCTCTCGACGACACCCAACAACTCCTACGCCTCCTACAGCGGCACGTCGATGGCCACGCCCTATGTCACCGGCACGGTCGCCCTGCTGGCGGCGGCCAACCCGCAGGCCACCGCAACGCAGATCCGGACCGCGATCCTGTCGAGCACGACGCCGGTCGCCGGTCTCGCCGGCAAGGTGGCCACAGGCGGTCTGCTCAATGCTGCGGCCGCGCTGCAGGCTTTGGGAGCAGCGACGCCAACGCCCACTCCGACCCCCACTCCCACGCCAACCCCAACGCCGGTTCCCTCCCCCGTCGACGCAGGCGACACGCTGGCTGCTGCCGTGGCTGTGACGGCCTCGTCGGGGAGCATCCGCTTTCCCGGCCAGATCGGTGACGGGCGGTCGGGAAGTCGCGATGTCGATCTCTTCAGGGTGGTGCTCCAGGCCGGCCAGAAACTCACGATCGACGTCGATGCCCGCTCGCTCGCCTCATCATCCACGCTCGACAGCGTCGTGCGACTCTTTGACTCGCGGGGCCGCGAACTCGCCCGCAATGACGACGCCAACGGCTCGTTCGACAGCCTGTTGTCGGTGGTCACGCGTACGGGCGGCACCTATTACGTCGGTATCTCGGGCTATGGCAACTCGGTCTACACGGCGACCCGCGCCGGTTCGGGTCGCTCCGGCTCGACGGGCGCCTACGAGGTGGCCTTCAGCTTCGGTACCGTACCGCAGCGCATGCGGGCGAAGGCCACCGCCATGCGGATGATGGGCGCGGCAGATGCCACGCAGCCAATTCTCCAGGCATGTGGAGCGGGCCAGCAGCAGGACACCTTCGCTCAGCGGTCCGCTGTGAAGCGGTGGACCATGGTGTGGCGATAGGTCTGCCCCGGATCGAGCCGGACAGCCGGCCAGTCGGCCTGTCCGGCATGGTGGATGCTGTCGGGATACTTCTGCGTCTCCAGGCAGATGGCAGCCTGCTTCGCATAGGCCGTCCCGCCCTTGCCCGTGACTGAGCCATCGAGATAGTTGCCGGTGTAGACCTGAATGCCGGGCTGATCCGTGAGGATTTCCATCCTGCGGCCGCTGGCCGGATCGCGTAGCACCGCCACGCTCCGTAGGCTGCCATCGGGCTTCCAGTCGCGAACCACGTAGTTGTGGTCGATGCCGCCCGGATTCTTACCGTCGGCCAAGGCCTGCAGCGCCTTGATCGCATCGCCGAGCACAGCGCCAGGCTGGCGTTCGGGGCGGAGGTCGAACGGCGTGCCCGCCACCGGTGCGAACTCACCCGTCGGGATCCCGCCGCTATCGACCGGCAGATAGCGGTCGGCGGCCACCGACAGCGTGTGGCCGTGGATCGAACCAGAGGCTTGGCCGGCGAGATTCCAGTAGGAATGATGGGCCATGTTCACGATCGTGGGGGCATCGCAGGTCGCCGACATCTCGACCCACAGTTCGCCGTCGGGCGTGAGCGTGTAGGTGGCTTTGGCCGTGAGTTGGCCCGGATAGCCCTCGTCGCCAGCGGGAGAGACCATCTCGAAGTCGACCGCCGGCCCCTTCTCGGAGATCCGTGGCGTCGCCTTCCAGAGTTTCTTATCGAAGCCGGCCAGGCCGCCGTGGAGATGGTTGGGATCGTTGTTCGTCGCCAACGTGTAGGACTTGCCGTCGAGCTCGAACCGGCCGGCGGCGATACGGTTGGCGACGCGGCCGCAGGTCGCGCCGAAGTAGGGATGCTTGGCCGCATAGCCATCGAGCGAATCGAAGCCGAGCACGACGTCGACCGGCCTGCCATCCTTCCCGGGCACGTGCAGGCTCGTGAGGATCGCACCGAAGTCGGTGATGGTCGCCTTCCAGCCTCCCGGCACCTCGAGCGTGTAGAGGCGCGCCTCACGGCCATCGGGCAGACGGCCGAACGGACTCACGGTCGGCAGGGCACTCGCAGCAGCGGGCATGGGTTTGGCGACTCCCAGATTCGAGATGGACGGGTTTGATGTGGAGGGCTCGGCAGCCGCAGCGGCACCGGAAAGGAAGACGACC
>JBIIOL010000508.1:0-3094 GCA_044336965.1 Pirellulales bacterium
CGTCCGAGAGCATCCTGTAGCAGAATCCGCCGGCGACGAGCATGCCGCAGCCGGCGAGGCTGTGTTCACGAAAAACATCGCATCGTGCGATTTTTTCTTGGCGGGCCTCCGCCCGCTGGTGCTGACCCGGCCCTCCGGGCCTGGAGCGGAGTGGTGCGCTCAAATCGTTTCACCACTCGCGGCTCCGAGGATGGCATAATGCCGGCATGACTGCCCAGCGATCCACGTCAGAGTCGTCCTCCCGCGAGCAGCTCGATGCGCTCAAGCTCGAGCGGCTGCGCGGGCTCGTGGAGTCGATCCTGCCGCACAACCGCTTCTATGCGACGAAGCTCGCGCGGGACTCCCACGCATTGCCGTCGCTCGAGGCCCTCGAACACTGGCCCTTCACCTTCAAAGAAGAGCTGGTCGAGGCGGCATCAGCGGCGGGCATTCCCGGAAACCTCACCTGGCCGCCCGACCGCTATGTGCGCTATCACCAGACCAGCGGCACGCGCGGCCGGCCGATGCCCGTCTTCGACACGGCCGAGGACTGGGCGTGGTGGATGAAGTGCTGGGAGTCGATCCTCGACCGCGGTGGCGTGCAGCCGGGCGATCGGGTGCTCGTGGCCTCGTCGTTCGGGCCGTATGCAGGCTTCTGGAGCTGTTTCGATGCGGTGCTCTCCCGGCAGGCGATGGCGATTCCCACCGGAGGGATGACAACGCTCGCGCGGCTCGAAATGGCGAGAGCCCTCGGGGCGACGGTGCTCGTGGCCACGCCCAGCTACAGCCTGCATCTCGCGGAGGTGGCTGCCGACCAAAAGATCGATCTGGAGCATCTCCCGATTCGCCTGGTGATCGTGGCGGGGGAGCCTGGTGGCTCGGTGCCCGCAGTACGGTCGAGAATACGCGAGGCATGGGGAGCGGATCTGCTCGATCATGCCGGCGCGACGGAGGTGGGGCCGTGGGGTGTGGGCGATCTGACCGGACACGGCCTCGACGTGATCGAACCGTGGTTTCATCCAGAGTTCCTCGCCGTGAAGACGGGACGGGCCGCGGGCCCAGGTGAGTTGTCGGAACTGGTGCTCACGACGCTCGGACGCGGCGGCGCGCCGCTGCTCCGCTACCGGACCGGCGATCTCGTGCGACCGCGGTGGCCCTCGCCAGCCGAGATCGCAGCTGGCGGCTGCCCGTGGGTGCGGCTCGAAGGTGGCATCCTCGGCCGCATCGACGACATGCTCGTGGTCCGCGGCGTGAACATCTTTCCCGGCGCGATCGACGACATCGTCCGCAGCTTTCCCGAGGTTGTCGAATATCGGCTCACCGTGTCGACCGTTGAGAGCCTTGACGAGTTGAAGCTGGAGGTGGAGGATCGGCTCGCCGACCCCGAACGCGTGGCCCGTGAGATGCAGTTGCGGCTCGGGCTCAGGGTGGAAGTCGTCGCCGTGCCGATGGGCAGCCTGCCCCGATTCGAGGGCAAGGGGCGACGGCTGGTCGACCGACGCGCCACGCAGCGAAAAGAAGGACGAAAGGAAGGTCGAGCATGACGCAGCCTGTTCCACAATCCATTCAACGTATCGATCAAGGCGGGATCGAGATCATGTGGAGCGACGGAGCGTCGTCTCGCTACTCGCCGCGGCTCCTGCGGGACGCCTGCCCCTGCGCGACCTGCCGTGAGCAGCGGGTGCAGCCCGCCGCGCCGGCGTTGCTGCCCGTACTCAGGCCGGAGGAGGTGGCGCCGCTTGCCATCGCGGGGATGAAGCCCGTGGGCCAATACGCCTACTCGATCGAATTCTCCGACGGGCACTCCAGCGGCATTTACACGCTGGAGTATCTGCGGGAACTCGGCGGACCAGCGGTCGGATCCGGCTCGCCCGCGACCTGATCTCCACCGGAGCCTCCCCCACCGAGCCTCGCGGCGAGGCGTTGGATCGCCACGGTCAGGTCATCCCAGAGCGAGTAGGCCACGGGGGTCAGCAGGAGCGTCAGCAGCAGCGACAGCAACTGGCCGCCGAGAATCACCTTGGCCATGCCGGCCCGGGAGGCTGCACCCGGCCCCTCGCCCATCGCCATGGGGATCATCGCCGCCACGAGCATGACGGTCGTCATGAGGATCGGCCGCAGTCGCACGGCATTGGCGTCGAGGATCGCCTTGTCCCGTGGCACGCCCCTCTCGCGGAGCACGTTCGTGTAGTCGACCTGCAGGATGCCGTTCTTCTTGACGATGCCGAAGAGCATGAAGAGGCCGAACATGGCGTAGATGTCGAGATTCGTCTGCAACAGGATCAGCGACAGGATCGCGAAGGGGATCGTCAGCGGCAGTGCCAGCAGGATCGTGATCGGGTGCACGAAGCTCTCGAACTGGGCCGCGAGGATCATGTACATGAACAGGAATGCCAGGCCAAACGCGATGAGGAAATTCGCATTCGTTTCCTTGAGGCTCTTGGCCTGCCCGATGAACTCCCAGCGGTAATCCGCGGGCAGATCCAGCGTCTTGACGTAGTCCCCCAGTTCGGCGACAGCCTCTCCGAGGGCCTTGCCCTCGAGGTTGGCGGAGACGACGACCTGCCGCTGCCTCGAAAAGCGTTCGATGGTGCTCGGACCCTGGGCATCCTCGAAGGCGGCGACGCTCCCGAGTTCGACGACGCCCACCCCGGGCTTGCTCGAGGGCACCGTCAGCCGGGCGATCTGCGCGGAGTCGTCGCGGAACGAGCGGTCGGCGCGGAGCCACACGTCGTACTGTTGGTCCGCCTCCTTGTATTTGCTGACCGGATCGCCCCCCACGAGCACGTTGGTGGTCGACGAGATCGCCTGGATCGAGACACCCAACTCGCTCGCCCGCTCGCGATTCGGCACGATCCGTACCTCCGGCTTGCGGAACGAGAGGCTCGTGTCGACGTCGACGAAGTGCCCCTCCGCCCTCATCCACGCGGTGATCTTTTCCGAATACTCCTGCAGTCGCTCCATGTCGGGGCCGCGCAGGTTCAAGTCCACCATCACCTGGCGGAAGCCGGCGCCGGAGAACGCGGCGACGTCCTGCACCGCTGCCCGTAGGTCGGGATAGTCGAGCAGGATCCGTCGGGCGTCGGCCATGACATCAAACTGGCTGAATGCGCGT
>JBIIOL010000622.1:0-10679 GCA_044336965.1 Pirellulales bacterium
TGAGTCTGCGGCAATCAACCTCCTGCGCCCGGTTCCACCGGGGATTTCCTAGAACGGGAGAAGATTCCCCACGGGCCACGGTCGCGGGTCGACTTCGACGATGTCGGTGTCGGTCTCGACCAGGAGCTTGCCGTTGTGGTGGTCGATCACTCGACCGGAATCGGATGACGAGTCGCCCCAGTTCTTGAGGCGGAAGGTGACGTGGTCGCCTTTGGCGAAGTTGTCGCCGTAGGTCTCCTGCATTCCTGCGGCAGCGGCTGCGTACTCACGATTGTGGGCGTCCATGCGAGGGGTTCTCCTGTGTGGGTGCGGTAATGTACGGGCGTTCCGGTAGTCGTCAAGCGTCCAGATATCAAGTTGTTGGGGAGTGAAAAGTTTGTTCAGCAAGATGAGCGGCGACAGTTCGTCTAGCGGTAGATAGGCTATGGTCTATCGGTAGTTCGTCAAGACAAGATTCCGATCATGGTGAGCACGAGCGTGATCGAGTCGTGAACCATCCTGGCAAGTTGCGATTCATAGCCGAGCTCTTGGCCCAAGCGGACGAGCACAAGCGAGCGGATCGCTGCGTCCCAGTCGATGCGTTTCATGTTGCCCTCCTTGGCTTGAAAAAGCGCCACCCGTTTCGCGGCTGTCGGCTGGCCGGGTGGCCCCACCTTGTGCGTTGGTCAGCGGTAGTAGGTCACTCGGTTGCCGACCGCGTTGATCGTGCGGCGGGTGCCGTCAGCGAAGACCTGAAACAGAAGCGTGGAGCCCTTGACGCCCTCAATGATGCACTGGCGGATGATGCCAAGTTCGCGGGCGACGTTCACGCCAACGCCGAGCTCCTCAGCAACCTTGTACGTCCGATTGTTTAGCGTGATCGTTTCCATCGTTTCGTCTCCCGGTTGGCGTCTCGTCAGGTCTCATTTGCCTGACGTGTGTTACTGTAGTCTATCGGTAGTTGGGCGTCAAGGGCATGAATCGGATTTTTTTAGGGGCGTTTTCTGCGGGGAAAACGCTACTTCTTCCGCTTCGCCTTCTTCCGCTTGGCGGCTGGACGCTTGGCGAGGTGCTTTTTCCCGACCGCCCTGGTGGTGAGGGAGTCGCGGACTTCGGCGGCTGACCGCTTTTCCACGAGACGCAGCCGTTTCCCCAGCATCCGGCTCGACAGCTTGCCGTCCCGGCACAGGGCGCGAACCCAGCCGTCCGTGCAGCCCATGAATTCGACCGCCTCGGAGATCGTGAGGTAGTCGACGCCGTCGATGTTGTATGCCATCGTGACCATGTCCCTACAAAAGTACCGTCTAGCGGAACTTAGTCAAATTGGACTCCGTCCCGGCCCGGCCCTAAAGTTGGGGTGTCGGGCAAATGTCTAGTGGAGGCGAGGGGAGTTGGACTGTTGTACAGTAGTGGGTATAACAGCCATCACACCGGGAGAAACAACATGGAAACGATGACTTTGAAGGAACTGTTCGAGCGGTACGTCACGCTTCGGAATCTCAAGGGCAACACGGCGTCGCTGTACAACCAATTAGGCGACAGGCTGACGAACTTCCTCGGCCACGAGCCGACGCTTGCGGACCTCGACGACCTCGTGATCGCGAGATACCTGCGCTGGCGGGCCACGACGCCTGGCTACAAGGGGCGGGTGCCATCGGCCGCGAGTGTCCAGAAGGACAAGGTGATGCTACAGGCGGCGTGGAACCTCGCCGCCCGCAAGCGTTGGGCGGCTGACTTCCCCGAGCTCCCGAAGATCCGCGTTCCGGCGAGGCTGCCTACAGGGCGGGCCTACACGGCGGAGGACGTGGCGAAACTCATCGTGCGGGCGAAGCGTCGGCAAGGATCGGTCGGCGGAAAGCGTGCCGCCTGGTGGTGGCCGACGCTGATATACACCGCGTACTGCACGGGCGAGCGGTTCACCGCCCTGACATCGCTCCGCTGGGGGCAGGTCGATCTGGAGCGGCGGCGCGTCGTATTCCTTGGGGAGACTCGCAAAGGCAGCACGCGCGACATCGAGCGTGAGATCACGGAAGACCTTGCCGAGATGCTGCGGCGTGAGAAAGGCCCGCCTGACGCTCTGGTGTGGGCCTGGGACCGCAAGAGCCGCAGCCAATGGGCGAGCCTGCGTCTGCTCTGTCGCCTCGCAGGCGTGAAATACAGAGGCTTCCACGGCTTCCGGCGGACGGCGGCGTCTTATGCAGCCCTAGCCGGCGGACGGGCAGCCGCAACGCACCTGCTCGATCACGCAGACCCGAACCTCCAGAAGATCTACGTCGACCCGACGATCTGCCCAGAGGAGGAGATCAGCCTGAGCGCGTTGCCGAAGCTAGACCTTGACCAGAATCGTCAAGGTGAATGACGGCGGCGAGGCGGCCGGGAAAGGACGAAACCGACCGCCTCGCGACGCGCCGTCAGGCGTGTTTAGCATCCTGGTCAACGAAGATACTTTGCCCGCGCCTCGCCCTGGCTTCCATCTCGGCGACCTTCGCCTTGGTGCCGGGGAGCGCGGCCGTCTTCGGGGCTGCGTCCATTGCCGCCTGAACCTCGGCGACGATAGCGTCCGCCTCGTCTCGAATCAGCATGGAGGCGTCGTGGATGAGCGTCTGATCGCAGCGGGCGGCGCGGGCCGCGTAGGTCTCGCCCTCTAGGGACTGCCCGCCTGCCGTCTCAGGATGAGCGAAGAGCCGGACGGTATATCTCGCGTGTGCGTGGATGCGCGTCAGCCGGGTCAGCCAGTCGCGGACCTTCACCGGGACCGATCTTCGGATCGTCTCCTTTTCGGCGGGCGGTTTTTTTCTTGGCTTTGCGTTTGGGCATGGGGCGGCCTTGGGTTTGTCCTGCCCGAAAAATGTCCGCTGAACGTCAGACATGATGGCGGGCGATTTTCGCTTAGTCGTCAAGCGGCGCGGGGATTGTGACGCACGATGGCGATGACGGCTCGGATGCCGATGCGGGCTTCGGGGCAACTGAACCAGAGGTTTGCAAACTCAACGACGCAGGCTCGGAGCACGAGGTCGAGGGCCGCCTTGTGCGAGGGCTTGCATCCCCAGCGGGCCTCAATGTTCTCCCGCACCTTCGCGGTCGTGACGGCGATCGCGTCGAGCACGTCGTCGGCGGCTCTCGCACAGGAGAGTTTGCCAGCGATCTCCGCCATCGTCCGCTCCGGCCAGCAGCGGCAGATTTCCGTAACGATCACGTCGCAGGTGTGCTCAAGCTCGGCGGCGCGTGGCCCGATTTGCTCGCGCACGGCGTCGCACAATTCACGAAGCGTCAGCGTATCGAGAGCGTCGCCCACCGCACCTCCAGCATCAAGGCATGGCCGGTGAACCAGACGCGGGCGACGCTCCCGGCACGCGGCACTTTCCGTCTGGGCAGCCGGGCTTTTTCTTGCACCGCTCACAGGTGCAGGTGCATCGCTGCTCCACTCGCCCGTCCGGCTTCCAGACGCCGTTAACGCACGTCCGGCCGCAGACGCACTCGGCGGGCGTCGGCGTGGGGGCGGCATCCCCGGCGACCATGCTGGCCCGTGCAGCGGCGACCGCAGCGGCAGCCCTCGGGTGTTCGAGGCTTGCCGACACGGGGTCAGCCGACAGGGCGGCGAGCGTCGCCAGGATCCATTCCCACATGGCTAGAAACTCCTGGCGTGGTCGATCACGGGATGCCCGTCCTCGCCGACCTGGTGCTGCACGAGGCGGGATTCCTTCGGCGGCTGCTCCGCGATGAGGGCGATCCAGAGAAGATTCTTCGCCGCCTTGGCGATCCACCGGAGCACGGGGCGGTCGTTCGCGGGCGTCGGGTTGACCGGCGATGAGGGCGACGATGAGAGCCACCATCCGGCAGACATGCAGACGAGGCAGACAATGGCGAGTTGCTTGTTGGTGAGTTGGATCATGGGGCGAGTTGGTAATCGAGGAATGGGTTGGGCTTGCGAGTGAGCGTGTTGACGGCGGGCATGAGCCAGTTGCCGTGATGGAGGTCGCGCCAGCCGAAACCGGCGACAGAGCCCACGGCGAAACTATCGAGCCCGGCAAGCATCCGGTCGACCGTCTGGCGATCGACCCAGAAACTCCCTTCGGGCATATCGGCGGGCCACTTCGGGCCACTGATCCACGACGGCCCCCATGAGTTTTGACACAACAGCCCGTCGCGGGGCGAGCCGTTCTTCGCGTAGCGCACCGAGTGGAAGCACATCGCATGAGCCCATTGCCCACGCGCGGCGGCGAACGCATCCGGTCCTCTGACATTCTCGAAGCCGACCATCGAACAGACGGCGACCGGGAACCCCGCCTCGATAGCGGCAGCCGCCTCGTCGAAGTTGCGGACGAGGGCGACATGTTTCGTCGGATGCTTCTTTGCGACCGCGTCGAGCTTGCCCTTGTCGCCCTGGCCGCCGTTGCCCCAGTTGCCCCACTGCTTCGCCCGGTCGGCGGAATAGTCCGTCAGGTCGACGCCGTCGTAGGGCTGGCGATAGATGACGCCCCAGTCGCGAAACCAGCGGGCAGCCGCGCCGCCGTAGGAGCCATCGCTCCACCCGCCACCGCCCTCGGGCTTATTGCGGGCCTCGACGCGCGAGCCGCCGTAACAACTTTCGGAACTCACGCGGAGCGGAGGATCGGCGAGCCGCCCCGTCTCCCAGTCGACGCATTGAGCGATCCAGACGGCGTGCTCGCCCCAGGCCCACGAAACGCAGTCGCCGATTCCCTGCCGGCCGCAAACCCAAGGCTTGCCGTAGCGGGATGCGTGAGCCTTGTACGCAGAGCGATAGAGGAACGTGTCGACGCCCTTCGCCTTGGCGATCGTCTCGGCCCCAGCGTCACGAAAGAGCGGCTGGTCGAGCTCGGCCAGAAACTCTTTTACGCCCTCGGGGTTTGGGGCGTATCCAAACTGCGACCCTGACGGCGTGTGCCGCTGCGAAACGGCGAGGTAGACGGCGATGAATAGCAACGCCGCCGCGCCGACAAACTGCCAGGCTCGAATCTCGTCAGCGGGTCGCTTCACCGGCAGCCCTTCCGATCTCGCGATACGCTGCCGCCCACGCCTCACGCTGCGACTTGCTCACCGGGCCACCGCTCTTGCCGACTGCCCCGTCGAGAAACGCCTCGATGGCATCCCTGACCTTTGGCTGCCGCTCGCCGATGCTTTCGCCACGGCAACGCAGGATCCTCGCCCGCGTGCGAAGCTCGTCGTACTGCGTGCCGGTCTTGAAGAACGGCTCGCCCTGGGCGGCGTCGTGCTCGATCTCAATGGCGAGCTCGTCGGCAAAGGCTGCGAGCGTCGCGGCGTCGGCCGCAGCGGTCGGGCCGATGAACTTGCCACGCAAGACGAGAGCGCCGCCGGGGGCCGGTGCCGGGGCGGGCCTGCTCTCCAACGCCCACGCAAGCAGGCAGCCGAGCACCAGGGCCGAGGCGAGCGTGTAGCGGGCGCGGTCTGTCATGGCTTGTCGCTCCCGGCGACCAGGGCGAGCGTCAGCGTGTCGATCGCCTTCTTCTCCGCTTCCGCCAGGCTCTCCGTCTGGAGCAGACGCAAGCGGACGTGGGCGAGGTCAGCGATTGCCGACTGGTAGGTCGGGGCGAGGTGCGGCGGTGGTGCCGGCTCTGGGCCGAGCGACGGGGCAGCCCGGCGGGCGAGCATCGGGCCAACGAGGAGAGCGGCAGCGCCGCCCAACAGGAGGACGTAGATCATGCGTCGTGGGCTTTCCTCACAAGGGGCAAGAGCGATTCGATGGCACCGCTGGCGACCAATAGCAGCAGTTGGCGGGCGGCCGGTTTCAGGATGATCCAGACGGGCCACGCGAGCGCGGGGATCGCCCGGTCTGCAACGGTGTCGAACAGGAGAGCGATAGCGTTGAGCACGAACTGCTTTCGCTCGGCCCCGTCGACCGGGATCGCGTCGGCCGCTTCAATCGCCACCCGCATGAGGGCGACGGCGAGCTCGCCAAACTCCGCGAGCGTGATCCCGCCAGCGGCTTTGACCTTCGCGGTGGCGACGAACGCCCGAACCTTCTCGGCGAGCGACACGAGGTCGTAGGCGGCTTGCAGCGGAGCGGAGGAGATCATTTCACGAGCCCCATGAGGATTGCCCGGCGGGCGGAATCGAGAGAGCAGCCGAGGCGGAACGCGACCAGTTGCACATGCGAGGCTGTCAGCGGCGCGGGCCGCGAGCTTGTCACCTTGCCCCAATACTGCTGCTGCGGCGTGTAGTGCTGGGCGAGCGACACAACCTCACCGGCAGCCGCGATGGGTTCGCGCCCGTCAGGTCCGCCTCGACGCCAGTGAGCCGCAGCGATCACGTCAGCCTCCGACCGTTCAGATTGGTCGAAAAACGGGCGTGACCGTAGGGGCTATGGCAGCGTTTCGCACTCGGCCAGACAGGCGGCGTAGCCAGCCAGGTCGATCGGCGTGTCGGTCGTT
The DNA here is from genome assembly GCA_044336965.1 of Pirellulales bacterium. GTDB lineage: Bacteria > Planctomycetota > Planctomycetia > Pirellulales > UBA1268 > CAMCQY01. The sequence goes on from JBIIOL010000622.1 coordinate 6,390, forward strand.
TTGCTCGGCCCCATGTGCCTGGCGACCTTGTCGAGCGTCATCACGACTGCCCAGTCGGCGGGGGTCAACGGACGCTTGAGCACGTCCGCGAATGCGGCGTTGATCATGCCCACCGTGCGGGCGAAGTGGTGGAGCGGCCCGCCGTACTTCGGACGACGGTCGCGGATTACGTCGATCGCGTCTCGCAGCAACCGCTCGGCTGGCGTCTCGTCATCCTGCGGCGCGAGCAGCCCGTCTCCGGTATGACGTATGTCAACCGGCTCGCGTTCCTTCTCGCCCTTCAGTTCCCGCTCCCCTTGGAGGATCCAGTCCACCGGGATCGACGGCACGTCGGCGTCAGCTATCTCGGTCGGCGACTCCTGCTCGGTCGTGTCGAAGCAGCGGGCAGCGGCCTCCTGGGCAGGCTTGCAACCGGCGAGCGACGCAGCCATCGGGGAGTAGCCACGCTTCTTCGGATCGTCCTCTGGCGTCGCGTCCATGCGAGCGGCGACGGCTTCGCGAAGGGCTCGGTTCTCGGCTTCGAGTTGGTCAAACGCTGCGGTCATGGTTGCCCTTTCCTTGATGAGTCTGAGAACGTCTGCGGCGAGCGTGCCGCTCGTGCCGGTGTAAGCGCCGGAGAAGCGGCGAGCGCGATACTCTGCCTCTCGGAGATAATCTGCGGAGAGCGTCAAGCCTTCGCCCTCGGTGACGCAACGTGCATCGACGAGAGCCCGCCGTCTGGCTCGTAGATGAACGTCTCGCACGCCTGCCTAGCGCCGATGAATCCGTTGGCTGAATGCCAATCGTCGGGCGGGCAGATCGTCGGGGCCGTTCGCACGATCACGCCGTCGAGTGTGTCGAGCGGCTTGTTGTGCTCGGCCGCCTGGTGGTGCAGGTGGCCCGTATGCCACTCGCGATAGGTACTGTGGCTCCACGCCTCGCGTTGCTCTAGGGCCATGATCTGCGGGAGCTTCCGCTTCGCCTTGTGGCCGTGAGTGAAGCCGAGCAGGTTGCGCCCGTGCGTGAGGTATTGCCGCGACAGGAAATCGGGCTTGATCGTCACCGCCTTTGAGCCACGGAACCGCTCCACGAGGATCCGCTGAAAGGCCCACGTCAACACCTCGTCGTGGTTGCCGTTCACGATCACAACGTCGGTGGGGGCCGTGGCCGCCGACCGCTCGACGATGCGGAGCAGAGAGTCGCATCCGACCTTGATCATCTTCTGCAATCTGCCGTCACGCTCTAGCGGCGTGCCGCCGGTTGTCGTGCCGCTGGGCGTGTCGTAGTGGAACAGGTCGCCGAGAAACGCGATCGTGCGACGAGTGGGCTTGTGGGAATCTCCCACTTCAACCAGTTCCGCACCGGCCTTGCCGACGAGTTGCTCGGCCAGGTCGAGGTCATAGTCGCTGCCGCCCGTGGTCTTGCTCCAGGAGTAAGCTCCGTAGTGGGTGTCGCTGATTACTAGCACCTGCCAGAGACCGTCCCGCTTCGGCTGGCGATATACCTTTTTTGGTATACGCCGAATCTCCTTCTTCGCCGCGTCGATCATGGACGCCACGCATTCCAGCGTCGTCGGCCCGCCCCGTGGCTTGAGCCTCACGAAGACCCGGTGAAGTTCAATACTCCCGCCTTCTCCGTCGCCGCACTCCCATTTCGTCGCCTCGCTGGCGGCGACTTCGAAGCGGGTCATATCGGCTTCGATATGGGCGAGCAGATCCTCGACCGTCTTGATGCGTCGGCTTGTCGAGCGGGCTTCGAGCGTGTCGCCGCTTTGCGACTGCGTCACCTGCTCGGCATCGGCGGACGGTTTCGGGGGCGGCAACTTGGACGCCACGTCTGCCGCTAGCGTTTTCCGTTTAACCACTGAATGATTCCCTGGAGTCCGCTTGTCTTCCAGCCGCGCTCGCGTGCGGCCTCCATGATCGCGCGGGCGAACGCAGCCTTTTGGTGCTTGGAGTGATCGAACGACGCCCGCACCGTTTCCAGTTCCGCCTGTGCCTCGACTGGCAACCTTTCAAACCACGTCCCGAATCCAGGGCTGCGGTTGCGCGTCCGCGAGAGAACGTCGTCGAGCAGGCTCAATGCCTTCGCCTTCCCCTTCGCCATCAGTCCTCCTCGTCGTCACGGTGGCGGAATCCTTCGGCGTCGAGCACGCCCGAAAGCGTCTCCGAAAACTCGACTACGGCATCTTCAGACAGGTCGGGCCAGCGGGCGTGTATGAGCTCGTGAATCAACGTATCCAGTAGGTCAACGCCCCGGAGCCGGGCGTCGATGCGGATGCGATGGAGCGTGTAGTTGCAATCGCCGTCGATGCCGCGAAGCTGCGAACGCTCGATCTTCCAGCGTTGGTCGCCGACGTAGACGGTGCGGCGTTGGCGCTTCCTGCGGGGCATATCGCCAGCGTAGAGCGAGGGTCAACGGGCGGGCAGGGCGTCAGGGGTTCTGCGCCGTGACGTTGCCAGCGAGGGCGGTCGTCGTGACGCCGCCGGCCGACACCCAACGGAGATACCAGCGACTTATGCCGGTTGGTGAAATCGCCATCGTCTGCGTCTCGGTCATGCTGACCTGGACGGTGCTCGACGTAACGCCGCCCGTGGTCGCAATCGTCACGGCGACAGTCGGCGTAGCGACAGGCGTGTTCGTGGCGGTCGAGCCGAAGCCGCTGTAGACAGCAGCCGTGACGGTGAAGCCAGTAAGGTCGACGTTTGCAAAGACGCGAGAAAAAACAACGTCGTCGCCGCGAACAAATTGCAGCGGGAAATTGATCGGAATCTGCGTCAACTCGTCTGGCATGTCTTCATGCTATGAGTGCGTGATCGTTTCCCACAGGGGGTCGTCACTCGCCAACGTAAAACCGCTTCGCCGCGATCAGCGCGTTCCGCGCGTCCGTCTGCACCTTATTCCCGACCTCATTCATCCAACGCCTCCGGCCCTCGCACCCGCACCCGCCGGGCTTTCCTTCCGTGCGTGTCAGCCACTCGACACGCTCCTTCGTGATGCCGATTGCGGTCAGGCCACGCTCTACGAGGTCGCCGATAGGGACGGGCCGCCAGACCGGCTCCGGCACCGGGCGGCACTCCCGATATGTCGGCAACCGCTTCGCGACGTAGCCGCAGGTCGGGCAGGTCTTCGCCGGGTTGTCGAAGTTGCAGAGAGATGTCATGGGTTGATCGTGATGGTCGCTATGCCCTTCCACGGGCGATCTGTCCAGCGTTGCAACACACCATTGCGATAGAATTGATAGTCTGCCTCTGTTCCAAGAGGAGTATTCGGGTCAGTCCAGTCGGCCGGGGCGGACTCATGCTCAGAGAAGAACTTGTAATAGTTCAACCAGACGTATTCCCCTCCCCAAAAAAACATTCCGCTCGGCGTGCCTCCGCACCGGCCTGCAACAAAGTCTCTATAGCTGTTGCAGGGGCCGTCGTACGGAATATGCTCCCGCACCCAAGACCAGTACGTATTCTCGGCTTGGCACGGGTCAACTCCGGCCTGCTGCTGCTTCCATTCCAAAAACATTGATTGAGGCGGAGAGCCGATATGAAGCGGTATGGACCCGCCTCCAAGCTGGTTCATAGTGACCTGCCTTTCCAGAGGTCTGTCGAAGTGGAACTCCCCTGACGGCGCGCACGACGGCGCATCTACAGTGCATCGCACGCATTGGCTCGACGTTCCGCAAGTCCTCTGGTCAGCCAGATCGTAGAGATAGACAAGAGTCTCGCACTTTTTGATGCACTGGTCGCAGTCTTCGCTGCATAGACCAAGTGTCACAGAAATGCTTTGACCATACGCCCAACCCAACCCAGCACCAAACCTACTCAAGACGTACGTTCCGTCTGGTGGAAGTTCCGCCTGTCCAGAAGACCACTGCAATTGGGCCTCTATCTCCTGTGGTACGTCCTCCTCTCCTTGGCAGCACGGATGGCAAGAGTTGTTTGCTTTGTAGAGCGTGTCGTACTCGCCGCCAGACGAGACAGTCGCAGTAGCGCCGCCGCTCGCGGAAAACGAGACACCCGACCACTCGCTGCAGTTGGTGACGTTGCCGCTCGCAGCGAAAGACGTGTTGCACTGCGTTGCGTTGTTTGTCTCGGACGACAACTCCGTGAGCAGGCTTAGCGTCGGAGGAGCGCTCGGCCCGTTGTATTGAAGGGCCACAAGGCCTTTCGCGCCGTGATTATTCCACCCCCCGCACATGCGGTGCTGGTAGTAGCACGCGTCGCCGCTGCCGTAGTTCAATCGCTTGAGAACTACCGGCTTTCCGTTCCAGTACCAGCCGCAACACTTCGTATTCCGCCACTGCCACGCCAAGTAGTT
>JBIIOL010000509.1:0-3090 GCA_044336965.1 Pirellulales bacterium
TCGCTCATCCGGGCCGTGGAGAAGTTCGACTACGCCCGTGGCAACAAGTTCAGCACGTATGCCTCGTGGGCGATCATGAAGAACTATGCCCGCACGATCCCCGACGAGCATCGTCGCCGCGACCGCTTCCGGGCAGCCGACATGGAACTCCTGCAAACGGCGACCGACCGCCGGGCTGACGAATACCAGCAGCGGCTGGCGGAAACCGATCGGCTGCAGCAGGTGGGCCAGTTCCTCGACCGGCTCGATTCACGTGAGCAGACGATCATCATTCGTCGCTACGGACTCGATCACCAGCATGAGCCGCAGACCCTCAAGGAGGTCGGCTCGGCGCTGGGCGTCACGAAGGAACGCGTCCGGCAGATCGAGGCCAAGGCGATGGAGAAGCTCCGCGAAGCGGCCGCCGAAAATGCGGTGCTCCCGGAGCTGGAGTAGGGCCGGGCGGGGCTGTCGGTCGCGTCATCAGGCTCGCGCATCGGCGCAACAGGCCGCATTGGTTCGCCGGCTGCGGCATGCTCCTCAGCATCATGGGAGTGAGCGCTAGGCTCGCCCGAAGCACGAGCGGCCTATCTTTTACCGCACCGGCGCGTCGAGCGATGCCGGACGGACGCCGGATGACGCAGGCTGACCAGGCCCTGCCGCGGTGGCCTTGCGGCTGCCGGCGCGGGACTGGTTCACATCTGCCTCGAGGCTCCGTGGCAGTTGCGCGGCCGCCGCGGGCATGCCGCCTCCCGGCTGCTGTGCCATCCTGGCGGCTGGCTGCTGGCCAGGTCCGCCAGGGGCAGGCTGCGTGGGCGAGTGGCTCGTGCCGGCCAGAAAGTTATCGATCGTCGCGGCCTCGCGGAGATGAGAGAAATGCCGCGACATTTCGATCCGTTGCTTCTTCTCGTGGATGTCGTCGTAGAGCTCATCACGGACCTCGGCAAACGTCACCTTCGCCGCATCGGTGTAGCCCTCGCACAGGATCACCATGAAGCGGTCCGCGATCTGCACGATGCCGGAAAGTTCGCCGGGCTTGAGCGCGAACACCTGCCGCTCGAGCGCGGGCTGTCCGCCATACTTCTGGATCGGCGGCACCTCGCCGCGGAGGGTGCGGCTGGTGGGGTCAGCCGAATACTGTTCGGCCAGATCGCCGATCCGCTCAGGCTTCGGATCCTGCCTGGCAAGCTGCCAGACCTCCTGGGCCCGCCGCTGGCTGTCGAGCACGATGATGCGGCACTTGGCACGCGGGCCGAATGTGGCCTCGAAGGCCTTGTCGAGATCGTCCTGTGTCACCGGCACCTTGCCCACAAGCTGCTTGAGCGCCACCGTCGGCTGAACGATGTCTTCGATGTAGTGACGCAGGGGAATCTTTTCTTCGCGTGTGACGCGATCAAACCAGGCGGCCACGTCAGCCGACCCATCAGGCTTGCGAAAGCCCATGTTCTCGGCGGCCCTGGCAATCTCGGCATCGATGTCGGCCTGGTTGATGGTTCGCTTCTCACGGGCGAGGGCCTGTTCGATCAGTCGACGGGTGATCAGGATTTCCAGCACGTCGCGGCCATGACGTTCGATGCAGGTCGCCTGCACGGCCTGGATCTCGATCGGCTTGCCGTTCACGCGGGCGGCCACGCCGGGACTGGCGGCCGCCTTGGCTGCGTCGTTCATCACGTTTTCCACGGTCGAGGCATCCTGCAGGCCGCGGAACACCTCGCCCGAGGCCGACCGGCTCTTCCGTTCACGGAGATCCTCGAGAAGCCGGGGACGAACGTCCTCGAGCTTCACGTCGGCCACCGGCAGCCGATCCTCGCACTTGACGACGATGAATTGGTCAGCCACCTGGACCACCGTCGAGATGTCGCCGGGGCGCAACGAAAACACCGTCCGCTCGAACCCGGCGTCGCCGGAGTGCCGGCGGATGGGCTGCACCCAGCCGTTGGCGCTGGCGCTGCCCACATCGACCGAATGCTGTCGGGCCAGCCCGCCGAAATCGTCGGGGGAGGTGAGCGCCTGCACCCGCAACTGCTCGGCCTCCTTGTGGGAGCGGGCCACGATGATCCGGGCCTTGACCGCTTCGCCGAACTGGTTTTCGAACGCCTGCTGCACCTCCTCGGGCGTCGGCTCGATGCCGGCGTGAGCCAGCCGCCGCAGGGCAAGCATCGGCCAAACGATGTCCTCGGAATACTGCCGGGGCGAGATCCCGCGTTCCTGCTCGATGAGGCTGATCCACTTGTCGCGAGGGACGCTGAATCGCTTCGCCATGGAGTCGATCTCGGCGTCAACGTCCTGCGCCGTGATGGCAATGCCCTGCCGACCGCAGGCCTGCGTGATGATCTCGCGATTGACCAGCGCCTCGAGGACCGCGTTGCCGTGGCGGCTCAGACATTCGGCCGCCAGCTGGGCACGGGTGATCTCCGACCCGTTGACCAACGCCATGATCGGTTCGGCCGGGGCAGCTGGCCCGGCATTTTTGCCGTCAGTGGCCGCGGCTCCCAGCGGCGGTTTGGCATCTGCCTGCGGCGATCCGGAAAGGCCTCGCCAGAGCAGACAGGCAGCGATCACGAGGATCGCTGCTGCGATCTCGCGGACCGGGCCGGGACGTTGCCCAACGGCCACGGTAAGTCGTGCGCCGAGTTGCTGCCGGAATCGTTTCATCGTGCCGCCCTCCTTGGCATCTCCTGACAATCCTTGGAAAATAGGCATCCAGGCGAACTGGATCAAGGCGAGCGTTGCATGTGGTCGGTCATGCCTTTACCCTGCCGGTGGAACCCACGATCTTCCGGCGGTGACGGCATATGAATTTCCCCCAGCCCTCCCCTTCTCGCGGCCCTTCGCCAGCGCCCCCACACCACCCAGAGTGCCTCACCGTCCTGGGGTTGCTGCCTCCCGTCACTTCCGAGGACGTCAAGCAGGCCTATCTCGCCAAGGCGATGACCATGCACCCCGACCGCGGAGGTGACCCCGCGAAGTTCGTGCTGCTGCAGAAGGCCTTCGAGGAGGCGAAAGAGTTTGTGCAATTCAAGGCCGGCAAACTCGAATGGCTCGCCGCGAAGATCGATGCCTACGCGCAGCAGCAGGATGTCGTGAGCGAAGCGATCGAGCGTGGCGGCG
>JBIIOL010000066.1:0-10665 GCA_044336965.1 Pirellulales bacterium
CCGATCTCCAGCACGCGATCGGTTGGTTTTGGATCGAGTTTCTCGGTCATGTAGGCCACGACGAACGGCCCGGAGATGGTCTGCGACGCCCCAATCGGCAGGGCCATGTCGTAGTAGGCGAAGGGCCGCTGTGGCGCCGCAAGGAATTCATGCCGGGGAACGAGCCGCATGCTTTCAAGAACCCGAGGGTCGGTCACTCCGCCGCCGGCGATGTCGTCGCGGACCATCCGTTCGCGGGCCTCGGCAAACCGATCGATCACCGGAGGCGCGGCCCACACCGGCGCTGCAGCCGCCACGAGGCACCATGCCGCAACCAGCACACGCCTCGAAGCCAACCGAGTGACCGTCGTGCCCATGGTCTTCGTCTCACGTCGTCTGTGGATTACTTGGATGGCAGGATTTTCACCAGTTCGATCTCGAAAATCAGCAGTTCGTTCGGCTCGATGTCCGGTGGCGATCCCTCCTCGCCGTACCCCAGTTGCGGTGGCACGTAGAGTCGCCACTTCGCTCCCGTTTTCATCAGCGGCAGTGCCTCCTGCCAGCCGGGCACGACGCCGCGCAGGGGAAACGACGCCGGTTCGCCCTTGGGGTCGGTGGCATCGAATTCGCGACCGTCGATGTGGGTGCCCCGGTAGTGAGCCACGACGGTGTCGTCGAGCGTCGGGCTCCCGCCCGTGCCCGCACGGATCACCTCATACTGCAGGCCGCTCGGCCGCGTCGTGACCCCCTGCTTCCGGCCGTTCGCCTGGGCAAACTCGGCCGCTTTGGCGAGGTTGACCTTGGCGGCCTCGCGCATCCTCCGGCCGAACTCCTGCTGACGCTCCCGCATCCGGGCGTCGAAGGCTTCGAGCACCTGTCGGATCTGCTGCTCGCTCAGCCGCGGACGCGCCTCCAGCACGGCATCCGAGAGGCCACGGGCGAGCGCCGCGGCATCGACGGCAGGATCCTGTCCCTTGAAGTCGGCGGCGATGCGGCTGCCGATCCGCAGGCCGATCGCGTAGCCGAGCGCCGCGCCGGGCGCGTCGAGCCCCTCTGCCGACGGCCGAGCCGCAGGCAGTTCGGTTGCCGGTTGCTCGGCCGCGAGCGGTCCCGCCGCGATCCAGCTCACCACGAGCAAGAGATTGCCAGTGAGCAGAACGCCCGTGGGCCATGACCGACTGTGTTCCAAACGCTCGTTCATGTTGCACTCCTTCATCTTCCAATCACTCTGTCACGACTCTGCCGCGGCACTCCGCCCCGGACGCCCGATCGCCCCCTTGGTGAGTTCGAGGAACGCGGTCTCCAGGTTGACCTCCTGCTCCCGCATCGACACCAGATGATGGCCGTCGGCGATAAGCTTCGCAGCAAGTGGTGAGGGGTCTTCCACGTCATCGGCGAGGGTCACGAGAATCTCGCCGTCGCGCACCGCCACCCCGGCCGCCTCCGGGGATGTCTCCAGCAACCGCGCCGCCTTTTCCGGAGGTCCGGCCAGCCGAAAGCGGATCACCGGCCTGCCGCGGACCTGTGCCAGGAGATCCTGCACGTTTCCGCAGGCCAACAGGCGGCCGTATTCGATGATGCCGACTCGATTGCAGATGTCGGCGAGTTCGGGAAGGATGTGACTGGAAACGAGGATCGTCTTGCCAAGCCCCTGGAGCCGCTTCAGCAGGCCGCGCATCTCGATCCGCGCCCGCGGATCGAGGCCGCTGGCGGGTTCGTCGAGCAGCAGCACCTGCGGGTCATGCAGGAGCACGCGGGCGAGGCCGAGTCGCTGCGTCATGCCCCGGGAGAGGCTGGTCACCAGTTCGTCCCGCTTGAAGGCGAGATCCACCAACTCGAGCGACCGCTCCGCCACGCGCCGCCGCTCGGGCCCGTCGATCCGATAGGCGGCCGCAAAGAACTCCAGGTATTCGATCACCCGCATGTCGTCGTAGACGCCGAAGATGTCGGGCATGTAGCCGATCGCCCGACGGATCTCGCGGGGATGGGTGTAGATGGAATAGCCGCAGACGTACGCCTCGCCCCATGTCGGCGACAGGAGCGTGGAGAGGATTCGGATGGTGGTTGTCTTCCCAGCACCGTTGGGCCCGATGAAGCCGAAAAGGTCTCCTTTTTCAAGTTTCAGGTCGAGCGACTCGAGTGCGTAGAAGTCGCCATATTTCTTGGTCAGGTCGATCGTTTCGATCATGGCAACAATCCGTTGGAGGAGGCGGTGGGGCCGGGAGCGGGGGCGGCCGGCCGGACGAGCGGGATGACGATCCGCCAGAGGGAGGCCTGCCCCGGCATGGGCGGAACGGACCCGGAATCGTCAGCGCCGGCAAGCGACTGCGGCTGGCAGCGCCAGTCGACCATAGCGGGCCCGCGGCCCACGAGCACGGCACGGTCGAGCGGCAGGAGTGGCGAGAGATCGAACCGGCCGAGCCGTCCCGCTTCGAGGGACGTGTAGCCGCTGCCTCCCGCAGCTGCATGGAATCCGGCGATCTCCAGAATCCGCACCAGATCTGATTCGGCGATGTCCCACCGCACGTTGACCTCACGGTCCTTGTTCTGCGTGCGTCGGGTCAACGCACCGGCAAGCGAGCGGGGGCCGCGTCCGGCGCCAGGATCGAAGGACTGGCCCGTCGCAAGCGTGCCCACGTCGTAGAGCCAGCCGGCGTGCGCGAGCACGCAGCCCTCGAGCGAAAACGGCAGCCGATTGGTCACCTCGCCCCGGAGAGTCCCCTGCCCTTCCCTCGCGAGTGTTGACTCGACCGCCTGGTTCTTCGTGTGGCCGGTGATCTCCGCCTCGAATAGCCGGCTCGACGAGGCGGCGATCGGAACGCCGTCGAGCGCTGCCGTGGACCTGCCATACCCATAGTCGGAAGCCGCTAACGAGGGATGTGCCGCCGATGCGTCGGTGCCTCCTATGCCTCTCCCGCAGGCAGCGAACCAACTGACGTCATGCTCCACCGGTCTGTCGGCGCCACCCGGGCCGACAGCCAGCCGGCTCTCGTCGGGTGCAACAGCCAGATCCAGCCTGGCATTCATGGGCGACCAAATACCCGCGAACGATGCCACCCGCACCAGACCGCTCCCCTGATCGACATCGACGAACGACGCAGCCGATGTCCGCCAGTCCGTGCCTTTGAATCGCTGGCCGGCAGCCCATGCCAGTCCGCTCGAGGCTGCGACCACCAGGGGCAGCGAAAGCCATGCCATCCACGATGACTGCAGGCCACCGGTCTGAACGCCGCGACGACGCCCCGACACCAGCCACCAGTCGAGCGGATAGAGACAGGCGACGTAGAGGACGCCGAGACCGGCGATCACTTCGAACGGTATCGCGGCCACGCCCGGAAACCGGTCGATCGCCTGCCGAAGCTGGCCAGCCAGATCGAAGGAACCACGGTCTGTCTCGCCCGCTCGGCCAGCTCCCTGCGTCGCCCGCCTGCCGCGAAGCATCTCCACGAGCAGAGAGTCGCTCCCCGACCAGTCACGAAACGGCGGCTTGTCGATGTCGACGCCGACCCACACGACCGTGCCCAGGCCGTGGGCCCGCCGCACGACGAGTGGCAGGTCCGTCGCCCCCCGTCCCTCGAAGGCCTCGACACTCCCCTCGACCGCTTGCGGGCTCTTCAGCAGCGGCATCTCGAGTCCCGTCAACGCCCCCTTGTCGAGTGGACGGTTGGCGCGTGCATACGTTTCGATGGCATTGCCACGCCGTAACGGCACCAGCTTCGCAACAGGCCCCGGCAGCCATGCGGCCGCCGCGCTGCCGCCGCGATCGACGTCGAGCGCGGTCATCCCGGCGATGAAAACGAGCTGCCCTCCCTGCCGCACCCAGTCATCCACACCGCGAAGCGTGGCGGGATCGATCGTCGGCACGGCGCGACCACAGATGACCACCGCGTCGGCGCCATCAAAATCGCGGGCCGTTCTGCCGATCGCCACCGCCCCCCCTGCCCCATCGACATTCGACCTGGCGTTGATGGCCACGACCCGCGGCCGCGTGCCGTCATCCCGGGCCAGCAGCCGCGAAGCCCGCTCGGCGGCGGGCAGGTCGCCTAGCACGAGCATGATGGTGTCGGTGGCGGGAACCGGTGTTGGCAACACCTGCGGCGTCGCGGCCGTTCGTTCGAGCCCGCCGGCATCACCGCCGTCTGCCGCCCGCACGGCCTCCACGAGCACTCGGCCGCTGGGCCTTCCGAAGCGGACGGTCAGTCTCGCCGCCCGCCTGCCATCGATGCCGATCTCCACCGGCGCCGGCGTCGACCGAACATACTGTCCGTCAGGGTCCTCGACCCACACGCACACCGCCGGCGGGGCATCGTCAATCGCCGCAGGAAATTCGACTGTCAACGGTGTCCAGGATCCGGTCCTGTAGACGCCATCGAACCCGACCCGCAGATCGGTTCGCAGATCAGCCCGCAAGTCGGGACGATCCGCGGCGACGGCGTCCGCCATCAGCAGGACTGCCAGTGACACGAGGAATGCGATCATGGCTTCTCCGCATCCGGGCAGATGCAGGCCAGCTGGCCGCAGCCCGGACAGCCGGTTCCATACTTTCTCGCAACGGCCTCCTCGAGATCCACGTCGACCACGTTGGCGATCGTGGCCAGCCAGGCCAGCACGTCGGCGAATTCAAGCGTCCGTTCCTCGTGGGTGCCGCTGCGGAGCGCGGTGGCCAGTTCGCCGATCTCCTCCGTGAGCCACATGAACGTCCCCTCCACGCCCCGCGATGCGTCTTTGTCGTGGTACATGGCCCTGATGAGCTGCTGAAATTCGCGAAGTGTCATTGGATGGCTGCCTGCGAGAAAGACTGGGACGTCATGCCGTTGGAGTCTGCCAAACTCGCGCTCGCGGCACAAACCATGGATAGATCGCCGGCACGACGAAGGCGGTGAGGAGTGTCGACGTGACGATGCCGCCGATCACCACGGTGGCCAGGGGCCGCTGGATTTCCGCCCCGGCGCTCGTGGCCAGCGCCATGGGGAGAAAGCCGAGGCTCGCCACCAGAGCCGTCATCAGCACCGGGCGGATGCGGATTTCAGCGGTGACGATCGCCGCCTCGCGAGGGGCGAGCCCGCCCTGCCGCGCATGCTCCGCCCCAGCCACCCATACCAACCCATTGAGCACCGCCACGCCAAACAGCGCCACGAACCCTACTCCGGCCGCGATGGAGAACGGCATGCCCCGTAGCGCGAGCGCCAGAATGCCGCCCGAGGCCGCCACCGGCACGGCGAAGAAGATCAACGACGCCAGACTGAGCGACTTGAAGCTCGTGTAGAGCAGCAGGGCGATGAGTCCCAGCACCACCGGCGTGATCAGCATCAACCGGCGGCTCGCGGAGAGCAGGTTCTCGAAGTCACCCCCCCACCGCAACGTGTAGCCGGTGGGCAGGCGAACCTGCTGCGCGATCGCCCTTTGCGCCTCCTGCACGAAGCTGGCCACGTCACGGCCGCGGACGTTCGCCGACACGAACGTCCGCCGCCGCGAGTTTTCATGCTCGACCGACGGCGGGCTCTCGGCCATGCGGATATCGGCCAACTCACCGAGCGGCACGGGCCGTCCGCCCGTCGCCCCGACCGGAATCTGCGGCAGGCGTTCGGCGTTCTCACGCCACTCGGGTGGGAACCTCACCACCAGCGGATAGCGGGGCCGCCCCTCGTAGATGACGCCAGTCTGGATGCCGCCCATGGCCGACACCGCCCGCATCACTTCGATGCCGTCGATGGCATGCCGGGCGAGTTGGTCGGGCCGGGCATCGATCTGCATCGTCGGCACGTTGGCCTGCCAGTCGGCCCGCACGTCGGCCGATCCGCGGATGCCCTGAAGCACCCCCTCGATCTGCTTGCCGAGATTTCCCAGCGTGTCGAGGTCGTCGCCATAGATCAGCACCGCGACGTCGGCCTTCACGCCGGCCACGAGCTCGTCGACCCGCATCTCGATCGGCTGGCTGAAGCCGAAGTTGGCTCCCGGCACCGCGGCGGTCAGCGACGCCGACATTCTTTCCACGAGCTGATCCCGTGTCACGCCGGCCGGCCACTTGGCATGCGGCTCGAGCATCACCCAGACGTCGGTCTGCTGCACGCCCATGATGTCGTTGGCGATCTCGGGACGACCAGTCTTGCAGAAGACCGTCTTCACCTCGGGATACTCGCCGAGCGTCTGCTCGATCCGGGTCGTGATCGGCACCGAATCCTCCAGCGTGGCGCTCGGCAGGCGGACGACCTCGATGAGCAGGTCCCCCTCGTCGAGCCGCGGCATGAACTCAGCGCCAAGATTGAGCGCCACTGGAATGCTGGCCGCCACGAGGCCCGCGGCCAGGAGCGACACGACCACCGGATGAAAGACGGCCAGCTTCGCCAGCGGTTGGTAGACCCGGTGAAACAGCCGCATGATCAGCGGTTCGTGCTCCTCCTCGCGGGACAGCACGGTGGCCGCCAGCACCGGCATGAGCGTCAGGGAGATGATCAGCGAGCCGGCCAGCGCGAAGAGCACCGTCAGCGCCATCGGCCGAAACAGCTTCCCTTCGGTGCCTTCCAGAAACAGGATCGGCAGGTAGACGATCGCGATGATCAGTTCGCCGAACATCGTCGGCCCGCGAACCTCGATCGCCGCATCGCGGACGATCGCCAGCTTGGATTCCTTCGGCCCCGCCAGGCCGAGCCGTCGGACACAGTTTTCCACCATGATCACGGAGCTGTCGACCACGAGTCCGAAGTCGATCGCCCCGAGGCTCATGAGGCTCGCCGAAATGCCGGTCGCCCACATGAGGTTGGCGGCGAACAGCATCGACAGGGGAATCGCCAGCGACACGATCAGCCCTGCGCGGACGTTCCCGAGCAGCACGAGGAGCACGCCGATCACGAGCAGGCCACCCTCGGCCAGGTTGTGGAGCACCGTGTCGAGCGTCCGGGCGATCAGGCTCGCACGGTCGTAGAGGATGTCCAGTTCGACTCCCGGTGGCAGGGTCTGCCGGATCGTGTCGAGCCGCTCCTTCGCCGCCGTCACGACTCGCCGGCTGTTTTCACCGCGGACCATCATCACCATGCCGGTGACCACCTCGCCGCGGCCGTCCCGCGTGGCGGCGCCCTGACGCACCAGAGGCGCGATCGTGACGTCGCCGATGTTGCGAACGAGCACCGGGACGCCGCCTGGCGGGCTGCGCACGACGACGTGCTCGATGGCTTTGGTATCGGCCAGCAGGGCTTGCCCGCGGATGAATCGTTGTTCGCCATTCCTGACGATGTAGCCGCCCCCGGTGCTGACGTTGTTTCGCTCGAGAGCCGCCAGCACCTCGCCGAGCGTGATCCCCTGCGCCGACATCCGGTCGGGGTCGACGCGGACCTCGTAGCTCTTGGCATAGCCGCCATGGCTGTTGATGTCGGTCACGCCCGACACTTCCCGCATCGCCGGCGCGATGTCCCACTCCAGGATGCTGCGAAGGTCCATCAGATTATGACCCGACCCCTTCACCTCGAACTGCAGAATTTCGCCCAGCGCCGTGCTCAGCGTGCCAAGCTGGGGATCGGCGGCGGCCAGCGTGATGCGGCTCTTCGCTTCGGGCAGCCGCTCGGCCACGAGCTGCCTGGCGAGGAAGATGTCAGTGCCTTCCCGGAAGACGATCGTCACCAGCGAGATGCCGAGCCGGGAGATGCTGCGGATCTCCTCGACGTTGGGCAGACCGCTCACGGCCAGTTCGACGGGATACGTGACCGCCCGCTCCACCTCCAGCGGCGGGAGCGTGCCCGCCTCCGTCACGACCTGCACCTGAATGTTGACGAGATCGGGAACGGCATCCACGGGCACGTGCGTGGCGGCGTAGAGACCGCCCAGTGCCATGAGCACGAACATCGCGATCACGAGCGCCCGATTGGCGAGCGACCACTCGATCAGACCCGAAAGCATGAGCTGACTCCCCGGGCGAGCGTGGCCACTGGCCCCGTCACTCCGCGTCCTTTTCGAGCAGCAGTTCGCTCTTGAGCACGAACGCCCCGCGTGACACCACCTCTTGCCCGACCGTCA
Organism: Pirellulales bacterium; assembly: GCA_044336965.1. GTDB lineage: Bacteria > Planctomycetota > Planctomycetia > Pirellulales > UBA1268 > CAMCQY01. The sequence continues at coordinate 7,987 of JBIIOL010000066.1, forward strand.
GGCCGCGGGTCACCTCCACGAAGTCACCGCTTTCGATGCCCGTGGTCACGCCCACGCGGCGAAATCGGTCGGTACCGGCGGGCACGAACGCGAACGATTTCCCCTCGTGCCGCATGATCGCCGACGTCGGCACGGCCAACGCTTCGCGGACTTCACCCTGCGGCAGGTCGACCCAGACGAACATGCCCGGTTTGTAGTGGGCATCGGTGTTCTTGAGTTCCGCGACCAGCGGCACGCTCCGCGATTCGGCCTCGACCGTGGCGCCCACGTGGTTCACGACGGCGGTCGCCTCGTGCACGTCCGCCCCCGGCACCACGACCCGCACAGGCTGTCCCTCGGAGACCTCGATCGCCGTCCATTGTCGCTCGTGGATCTGCGCCCGCACCCAGAGCATGCTCGTATCGGCCACGACGAACAGCCGGTCTCCAACGCGGGCCCGCTCGCCCCTCGCGATGAAAACATCCTCCACCAGTCCATCGAACGGGGTGCGGAGGACGAGGCTGCTCAAGGAACCGGGGTCACCGGGGCTTTCGCCGTTCTCCTCGCCCGCCGGATCGGTCTCGAGCCTGCTGCCGACAAGCGTGCGGAGATTCTCCCGCGAGATCTGCACCAGCCGATCCGCCTGCTCGAGGGCCGCCCGGGCGCGATCGCGATCCTGCCGGGTGAGAAACCTCGCCTCCTCACAGGCCGCGATGAAGTTGGCCTTGGCCACCTCCAGGTTGCTCGCCCGCTCCTCGATGATCCGTCCCGAGAGCACGCCGCCTTCGCCGAGCGACTTCGTCCCGGCGCTTACCTTTTCGACGTAGATCAGCCGCGAATAGCTGCCGAGGATCTTCTCGCGATACGCACCGAGCACGCGGTCCTGGAACTGCTTTTCGATGTCCGCCAGCGGCGGATGGCCGACGAGGCTGTCGAGCAACGATTCGACGTTGTCGGCGATGGTGGTCGCCCAGTCGGCGGCCTTCTTCTCGATCACCCGGTTGTCCTCGCGGCGGCGGACCTCGTCGCGAGCCATGCCGACGTCGGGGCTGGAAAGCTCCGCCAGGGCGTCGCCCTTTGACACCTTCTGCCGCACTTTCACGAGCACCCGCGACACGATGCCGTCGACGGGCGACTCGTAATCGAGACGGTGGCGGGCGTCGTAGTCAATCCGGCCGGGAACGGTGAGGTGCTCGCGAAGGGAGCGGATTTCCGCCGCAGCCAGGCTGATCCCCGCCGCCTTCTGGGCCGCCGCCGGCAGGTTGACGAGTGTGGGTATGCCGACGACGGGCGTCCCCTTGGCTCCACCGGTGGCGTCTCCACCAGTTGCCGCGTTGCCGGACCGGTTCACGTCGGCGACCCCGGCTTGGTTGGCATGATCGGCTTGCTCGGCAACCCCGCCGATATGGTGCGTCGCCAGCCACCACCAGGCCACGCCACCGAAGGCCAGCAACCCCAGTCCGGAGAGCCGGCGGAGCAGCCCTCCTGCCGTGGCCCTCCGCGGCACTGACCCCGCGGCCGCGGCCGCCTGCTCCACGGGAGTATGGGGCTCCGGAGAAACAATGGACGACATGGGGGCACCGATGGCGATGGGATGGCGGCCGCTTGGGCACCGAATTCTATACCTCAGCGGCCCTTCCTGCCGAGCGCACCGCCCCGCGCGCGGTTAGGATGGGGAGTCAAGCCCGTGGGCCGCGGTGGCCCGAGGGCGATTTTGAACCGCATTCACCGCTTTCGTGACCATTGCCATGCCTCCAGCACGCACGATCCGCATCTTCGACACCACGCTCCGGGACGGTGAACAGTCCCCAGGCGCGAGCATGAATCTCACCGAGAAACTGGAGATTGCCCAGTCGCTCGTGCAGCTGGGGGTCGACATCATCGAGGCTGGCTTTCCAATCGCCTCCCCGGGCGACTTTGCCAGCGTCAGCGACATCGCCAGAGCGGTCTCCGCGGCCACGGTCTGCGGTCTGGCCCGGTGCAACGACGCCGACATCGACCGTGCCTGGGAGGCGCTCAAATCCGCGGCGCAGCCGCGGATCCACGTCTTCCTCGCGACCAGTTCGATCCATCGCGAGTTCAAGCTGCGGATGAACGAGGACGAGGTCGTGGCGCGGGCCGTGGCGGGCGTGCGGCGGGCCCGCAACTGCTGCGGCGACGTCGAGTTTTCCCCCGAGGATGCCGCGCGGACGGAGATCGACTTTCTCTGCCGCGTCGTGGAGGCGGTGATCGACGCCGGCGCGACCACCGTCAACATCCCCGACACGGTGGGCTACGCGACGCCCTCGCAGATGCATCACGTGATCGCGAGCCTGCGGGAACGGGTGCCGAATATCGACCGGGCGGTGATCAGCGTGCACTGCCACGACGACCTCGGCCTCGCCGTGGCCAACAGTCTGGCCGCAGTGGAGGCGGGCGCAGGTCAGGTGGAGTGCACGATCAACGGCATCGGGGAGCGGGCGGGCAACTGTTCCCTCGAGGAGGTGGTGATGGCACTGCGGACCCGCCGCGACCACTACGCCGTCGACACCCGCATCGTCACGCAGCGGCTCGTGCCCACCAGCCGGCTGGTGGCGAACATCACAGGCATTCAGGTGCCGCGCAACAAGGCGATCGTGGGCCGCAATGCCTTCGCCCACGAGGCTGGCATCCATCAGGACGGCATGCTCAAGGAGCGGCGGACCTACGAGATCATGCGGC
>JBIIOL010000510.1:0-3087 GCA_044336965.1 Pirellulales bacterium
CGCGCGAGGAGCTGACCGCGTTTCTGGCGGACGACTCCCCCACCAAACGGTCGGCGCTCATCGACATGCTGCTCGCCCGCGAGGAGTTCGTCGATCTCTGGACCATGAAGTGGATGGAGCGATTGCAGGCCCGCAGCATCGTGTCTGCCTCGGCGAGTGTGCAGAAGGCAACCATCCACTACAACCGCTGGATGCGGGAGCAGATCGCAGCTGGCGTCCCCGTGAACCAGATCTTTCACGACCTGATCGCCACCAGTGGAACCTGGATCGCCAATCCGCCGACCAACTTCTACCGCGAGCGTGATTCAAAAGTGCTCATGGAAAACATGAGCCAGCTCTTTCTTGGGGCGAGGGTGCAATGCGCCCAGTGCCACAACCACCCCTTCGACCGCTGGACGCAAAATGACTATTACAACTTCGCCGCCTTCTTTGCTCGCGTGAACCAGAAGAAGATGGAAGATCCGATGGACATGTTCATCTACGAGTCGGCGGCCGGAGAAATGCTCCACCCGGTGAGCAAGAAGCCGATGGAGCCGAAATTTCTCGGCGGCGATGCTCCTCCGACCGGCGACCGCGACCGCCGGACCGTGCTCGCTGACTGGCTGACATCTGCCGACAATACGACTGTCGCCCGCAACCTCGCCAACATTTTCTGGCACCACTTTTTCGGCGTCGGCATCATCGACCCGGTCGATGATGCCCGCATCTCGAACCCACCCTCGAATCCCGCGCTGCTCGACGCGCTCGCGGGCCGACTGCGGGAGGCCGGCTTCGACCAGCGGGCCCTGATCCGCGACATTCTGAATTCCCGCACCTACCAGCTCTCGACGGTGCCCAACGAGACGAATGCCGGCGACCGCCGCAACTACGGACGGTGTCTGCCGCGCCGGCCGGGTGCAGAAGTTGTTTGGGACACGATCACGCAGGTCACCGGCAGTCGTCCTGCGTTCTATATGGAGCGGCCTGAGACTCGGGCCGTGCAGATTGCCGACGGCGGGGTGTCGAATACCTTCCTCACCACCTTCGGCCGATCGTCCCGCAACACGCCCTGCACCTGCGAGGTGAAGACGCAGCCGACGCTCGCGCAGGCGCTCGAACTGGTCAACGGCGACACGGTCTCCCAGGCCATCGAGCGGGGGGGACGGATGCGCGACTGGCTCGCCAGCGAGGGCTCGCCGCAGGCGGCGGCACGCAGAATTTTCCAGACAGCGCTGGCCCGCGATCCAACGGCCGGCGAACTTCAGGCGTTCGAGGAGCGACTGGCAACCACGCCCGACAAGCCTCTTCAGGCGCTCGAGGACACCTGTTGGGCCGTGCTCAATTCCGCCGAGTTCCTCTTCAACCACTGAAGCACACCATGCGCATCACGACATCGCTCATCGCGGCCACCATCGCACTCGTCCTGGTGACCGGCGCCTGGGCGGCGGAAGCCCCCAACTACGAAGAGCACATCCTGCCAATCCTGCGGGAGAGCTGCAGCCAGTGCCACCGCGCCGACAAGACGAGCGCCGGCCTGGACGTCACAACCCTCTCAGCTCTGGAGAAGGGAGGGGACTCTGGACCGGCCGTCGTGGCCGGTGTGCCTGAGAACAGCCCGCTCTACCGGGCCATGGCCCACATCGGCAGCGAATCGCCGATGCCACCGGATTCTTCCAAGATCGCCGCCGGCAAGATCGAGCTTGTCGCCGCCTGGATCACTGGGGGGCTCAAGCTCACCGGTGCCGATTCGGGCAAAGCACGCAAGCCGCTCGTCGACATCGCGGTCGATGTAGCAGCCCTAGGCCGGGGGCCTGAAAAGGCGATCACCGTCGCGACAGGCCTGCCCGCGCCCAAGCCGCCGAAGTCAGGCCGCCTGCTGCCAGTCATGGCTCTTGCGGCAAACCCTTGGGCGCCAATCGTGGCCGTGGGCGGCGTCGCCGAGGCGGTGCTCTACGACACTGCCACGGGCAGTCGGATCGGCGCGGTCGCCTTTCCCGATGGAGAGCTTCGCGTGCTGCGATTCTCGAGAAGCGGCGAGGTGCTGCTGATGGCCGGTGGGAAGACGACCGCATCGGGCAAGGCGATGCTCGTCGACGTGCGCACCGGCAAGACGATCGCCAGCGTCGGCGACGATTTCGACGTGGTGTTGGCGGCCGACATCAGCCCTGATCAATCGCTCGTGGCCCTCGGCGGTCCCGAGAAGCTCGTGCGGGTCTACAAGGTGGCCGACGGATCGCTCGCCTTCACGATCAAGAAGCACACCGATTTCGTGACTTCCGTGCAGTTCTCGCCGGATGGCGGCACGATCGCCAGCGGCGACCGCGCCGGCGGGCTCTTTCTTTCGGCTGCCGCCGATGGGGCGAATCCGCGGCTGCTCGACGGCGTTGTCGGAGGCGTGGCCGACCTTGACTGGCGCCGCGACGGCAAGGCCCTGGCCGTGGCGACGGGGGACGGAAGCCTCCTCGTGTACGAGCCGACGAAAGCGATCATCGCCTCGAAGTGGAAGGCCCATGAAAATGGTGCGACCGCGGTCGCGTATGCCGCCGATGGCCGACTCGTATCGGGAGGCCACGACGCATCCTTCCGTGTCTGGTCGGCGGATGGCACGAAGATCTGCGAGTCGAGCGGACTCACCGGCTCGGCGTTTCGTGTGGCCTTCTCCCACGATGGAAAACAGGCACTCGCAGGCGACTGGTCAGGGGTCGTACGCGAGTTCGCGGCCGACACGGCCGCCCCCGCAGTGGACCTCACGCCGATTACCCGATGACCGGTTCCCGCTCCGTCGACACAAGGAAGAGACGCACCATGAATCACACCTCGACAGCAATTCCCGCCATTTCACGCCGGTCGTTCACCGCCGCGACGGCAGCCACACTCTCGGCGACGATGGTCCATTCGTCGCTCGCCGCAAACGAAGAAACCCAGGAACTGAGGCTTGGAATCATCGGCTGCGGTGGTCGCGGCACGGGTGCGATGGACAATTCGCTCTCGATCAACTCGGGCGTGCGGCTTGTCGCTGCAGCCGACCTGTATGGCAGGAACTGTGCGTCACTCTGGACGAAGATGCGGGCAGTCCATCCCGATAAGGTGGCCGCAACCGACACCAGT
>JBIIOL010000511.1:0-3086 GCA_044336965.1 Pirellulales bacterium
CCATCCAGATCTATCGGAAACTCCGCTGATGGTCCGCATCGCGTGATCCATCGGCAGGTGCCAATAGTGGGAGTCGGGCTTGAGCGTGCTCAGGCAGGTCACGCCGAGACAAAGGTGCCAGCCACCAGCCGAGACAAAGGTGCCAGCCACCAAATTTGGGCAACGCTCAAAAGCCCCCTGCGGGAGCCGTGGGGATGGCGCGTCAGCCGAGAGCTTGAAGGCGGGCGACGTCGGCCAAATCCTGCGGGCGGCCGGTAGCCCGCTTGTTTTGCACGAGATGCCGCAGCGAAAGCATGTCGAAGGCGATGCCGCTCACGACGCACGGCACTTTTTCCGCCCAGGCTTCATCGAAGCCTACGCCGTCGATCGTGGTCAATAAATCGATCCGGTTGGGAGGCAAGCCGATCTGGTAGACGACATCGGGCTGCGTAAACGAATCCGGAGAAAGCCGGCTCCTCGGCGCACCGAACCGCTCCAAGGCCCGCCACAGACGGGCGGCGTTGTCGGCGGAGGGCCGCACCCACAAGTCAATATCGCCGGTGGCCCGAGGAATCCCGTGACCGGCAACTGCGTAAGCGCCGACCACAAGAAACTCAACGCTTTCTGCGGCCAAAGCTCTCAACATCTCGGCGAAATCGCGATTCATCGAACGGCTTTCCAGCGAAGGCCCAGGCAGTGAGGGTAATTGGCCACACCATCTCGATACGTTCCGCCGGGGTCATGGTCGCACAGGAATCGGGTTCCTGTGCGCCTAGGCTGCCGAGCCACTCCGTCGCGGCCGCTGGTTTTTCCTCAGCGGGATGCTGCCCATGCGTTGAGCGGATTGGACTTGTCATCACACTCGATTATAGCCGTCGAAACAGATGCCAGCCACCAAATATGGGTCAAAAGCCTTTCGGAGGCTGGCACTTTTTTTTGCTCAGCATCCGCAGCTACGATGCACGCGCCGCGGCCTTGCGTTGCCTCACGGTGCATGACGCGACGCTGCAGGGCAGGATGGCATGGCGGCGAACCTCCGCTTCACCCTCTCCTCCCCGCAGGTGCTTCGCGGGCCTGGCCTCGAGCCACAGGTCGCCAGCATCCGGTGGCACCTCGATCTCCCCTTCGAATCGGAGACCCCACGGACCCTCGCGCCGCCGCAGAGTTCGCGCCCGCAGCCGGGCCACGTGCTGGCCGGCGGAGTGCAGTTCGAACTCCACGCGCCGCGGCTCGCCAGGGAGAAAGACGGTTATCTCGAGCCTGATGCGAACGCGGCCTTCCGCGTTCATGACAGGCTCGAGCCGATGACGCTGCGCGACTGCCGATACGGTGCCCGGCGCGGCCCGCTTGAGAAACACGCCGCGCAGCGTCGTGCCCGCCCGCTGCGGCTGCGGTTCGAGCGTTCGGCACACCTGCTTGGCCACGCCCCGGGCGATCCGAGTCAGCGGCGACCAGTTGGCACGCGGCTTGGCTTGGAGCAGGGCGGCCGCGCGGCGCACCCGACCGCCGGCACGATCCCGCAGGAGTTCGTCGAGGAACTCACCAGGCACGTCGATGCCGATGCGCTGGGCCAGATAGCTGAACGTCACCTGCGCCGGGACCACTGCCCGGGCTGAGCGCAGGATCTCGAGCAGCCGTGTCCATTGAAGCGGGCCCGTCGCCAGTCGCGCGCAGTCGACGAGCCAGTCGCTGTGGGCGTGGGCATCGAGGCCGCTGTTGACGACGGCCAGCGCGGCCCGATCCGTTTCCGAGGGAACGAACACGGGAACGCCGAAGAACTCGGCCGGCCGTGCGCGGTCCCAAAGGTCGCGCTGCAGGCCGGCGTGGGGGCGATGAACGCCGTACGCCCACTGGTGCAGATCGACGTCACCAAACCGGTCGCGGAAGAAGTTCACGGCGCGGATCGCCGCTGCCCGGTGACGCAGGCAGAGCCGCGACTCTCCGCTCGATGGTGTCCATCCCGCATCGCACAGTGTGTCCACCGCGTCGGCGAAACGCACCGGCGGCGTGAGCACATCGACGTCGTGGGCGAGCCTGGAACGGGATCCTCCCGGCTCGGCGGCGATGCGGGCCGCGCCCTTGAGGAGCATCACAGGGATGCCGGCATCGGCCAGCAGCCGCAGGGCGGCGGCCGCCTGCGCGATTGCCATGCGGGATCGCGTCCACAAATGCCGCTGCAGCCCCGTGAGCCGGGGACCGACGGGCCGATCCGCCAGCGCGGCGCCACAGCGGTCCATGATCGTCGCCAGCAGACGATGCTCGCGGTACTCGACACCGTCGATGTCGTGAACCTCAAGCCACGCATCGAGAGCGGACTGCGCCCGGTCGTCATCCGGACAGGCCGCGGCGAGCAGCAACTGGTCGAGGCCGCCCGCGGGCCAAGCCCAGCGCAGTCCGCGGCTTACGCTCCGGCCCGCCGAGCCCCGATCGTCGATGGCGTTGAGCATCATGTGGATGGCACCGCGGGGTCAGCGGCCACTCCCTGCGACCGTCCTTCGCGCTGCCGGAGAAGCGCACGGTGGGCGACTGCCAGGTAGCCAGCGTGCAGTTGGACGGTGCGGTGCGAGAGACTGCCGGGCATGATGCGGCGCAGGGCGATCACCTCGTCGAGCGTGCACGTGCGTTGTCCTTGGGACCGGAGCCTGGCGATCCAGTCGATCATGTCGCCACATCGTCCGGGCGGATCGATCACATCGCCGACAGACAGAAACACGTCGCGCCGCACGACAATCGTCGTGCGGGAAGGCCCGGGCCGTACCTCGCCCCGGCCGTCGTCGGCCTGCCCGTGGCGGAACTGCCGCATGCTCCCGCTGATCAGGGCGATGCCCGGGTCCGCAGCCAGAGCGTGCAACTGCATCTCCATCTTCCGCGGCAGCCAGATGTCGTCGGCATCCGCGAAGGCCACGAGCGGAGACCGAATCGCACGGACACCGCGGGACGTGGCGGAGCCGGGCCCCGAGTTCATCTGTCGGACGACCTGCACCCGCGGCGACACCGCCGTCGCCAGGGTGGCGGTCCCATCGGTCGAGCCGTCGTCGACCACGATGATCTCGGCGGCCGGCACCGTCTGGGTGAGGACGGAGTCGAGCGTCTCGCGGAGCGTCTGC
>JBIIOL010000067.1:0-10613 GCA_044336965.1 Pirellulales bacterium
TGCCGGTCGCCTGCTCAGGGGCCATGTATTCGGCCGTGCCAACGACATGGCCCAGCGCCGTCTGGGCGACGCCGCCGAAGAGCTTGGCGATGCCGAAGTCGGCCAGCTTCACCGTGACCCGGTCACGACGACCATCAGCAGTGCCGCTCACCGTGGATTCGGTTCCATCGGAAGGCAGATCGGCCACGAGCAAGTTCGCCGGCTTCAGGTCCCTGTGCACGACGCCATGGTCGTGCGCGACCTTCAGCGCCCGCGTGATCTCCGCCGCGACGGCGACCGTCTCCCGCCAGGTGAACCGGCGTCCGCTGCGCAGCAGCTGATCGAGACTCTTGCCACGAACCAATTCCATCGCGAAGTAGGGCTGGTCGTCCTGCTCGCCAAACGCCAGCAGCCGGACGATCCCGGGATGCCGAAGACTCTTGAGTGTCTCGATCTCGCCATCGAACCGCGACCGCAGTCCTGGATCGTCGGCGAGATGCTGTGCGAGCACCTTCACGGCGACCGTCTCGCCGGACATCGTGTCAACCGCCTCGTAGACCGCCCCCATGCCGCCACGGCCAAGCCGGGATTGGATCTCATAAGGGCCCAAGTGGGTCGGATTCATGATGCCCGCAGTGTATCCATTCGGATGGCTGGACGGCACGTTCCGATTCCGGATTCTACTGGCTTGTGTACAACGTGAGCCCGGCCCCCTCGGCACTCAAGACCCCTTCGCACCGCCCTTCGCACCGCTATGACGACCCCGACGACCCCGACGACCACGCATCAGACCTCCCGGGAAGCCCCGGTGGGCAACACCGTTCTCCTGCCGCGGACGGAGAACCAGGCGGTTGGCCTCGCCCGGTATTGCATCGACTTTCTGCGGTCGCGCAAGGAGGCGGGGATCGCGATGGCCGCTGGCATTGGGCGGGCGACGCTCGACCGGGTGGAGCAGTTCCATCTCGACAGCGTCGGCTGCGGTGTGTCGGCCCTGGCACACCGGGCCAATGCCCCGACGGTGCTGAGGCAGGAGGCGCTCGGCATGCCGCCATCCGTCGGGAGCCGGGGCGGCATCTGCCTGGGCTCGGCCCGGGCTTGCGCGGTCGAAAAAGCGGTCGCTGCCAACGCTTCGGCCGTCCGCGAGTGGGATTCCAACGGCACGAATTTTGGCTACGACGCCGCCAAGGGCCGTATCGCTGGCGAGTTTGGCCACAACGATTTTTATCCTGTGGCGGTCGCCGCCGCGCGGGAGGCTGGCCTCGATGGCGATGCCACGCTCCGCGTGATGCTGCTCATCGACGAGATCCGCGGTCGGCTGGCCGAGGTCTTCGCGCTCCGGAAATACTCGATCGATCACGTGCAACACGGTGCCGTCGCCTGTGCCGCTGCCTATACGGCGGCGGTTGGCGGCACGGTGGCACAGATCGAGTCGGCGATCGGCATGGTGGTTGCCCACTACGTGCCGTTCCGGGCGATCCGAGCCGGCCACCAACTCTCCGACAGCAAGGGGGCGTCGGCCGCGCTCTCGGCGGAGGTGGCCGTGATGTCAGCGCGGCGGGCGCTCGCCGGCTTCCTCGGTCCCCGCGACGTGTTTCGCAACCCGCTTGCGATCTACCGGCTCAACGAGCCCTGCCCCGATGGCCAGAGCCCGTTCGATCTGGAACTCGGGCTGAGCGGCGACTCCTTCGCGATCCACGCCATGCACTTCAAGCTGGGGCTCTATGAGCATCAGTCTGCGGGCGCGATTCAGGCGATCGTCGATGCATGTGCAGCCCGGCCCGATCTGGCCCGCGACCTGAGCCGTATTCGTGCGATCCGTGTGAAGATCTACGAACCGGCCTATTCGATCATCGCCGATCCGGCCAAGCGGACACCCACCACCCGGCAGTCGGCCGATCATTCCCTCCCCTTCATCCTCGCCAAGACGCTGCTCAAGGCCCGCGCCGCCGCGACCGCGGAAGAGCGCGTCGGTTGGGAGTCGTTGATGCTGCTTCCGGATGATTACTCCGACGCGGCGATCGGCGACGCGGATATTCGGAGTCTCATCGACCGGATCGTCATTGAGCACGGTGGCGCTGAGTACGACGCCCTCTATCCCGAGGGCATCCCCACGAGCGTCGAGATCGAACACGACTCGCTCGGCCGCCTCGGCGGCGGGCTCGTGCGGTATCCGCTTGGGCATGCCCGATCCGATGCCTATCGCACGGCCGCGGTCGTGTCGCTCAAGTTCGACAGACTCGTTGCAGGCGCGGTGGACGATCCCGCGCGGCTGCGCGAGCGGCTGCGGGTGGCCGGACGAAGCCCTGAGGAGATCGCGGAGCTGTATGCGTTTCCCATTCACGGGTGTGATCCCGGTTGACAAGCCTGTCGGCGTGTCGTCCCGCCATGTGGTCGACGTGGTGGCGCGGGCCCTGGGCATGAAGTCGGTCGGCCATGCCGGCACGCTTGATCCGCTCGCCAGCGGCGTGGTCGTCGTCTGTGTGGGCCACGCGACGAAGCTCGTCGACTATCTCCACGACCTGACGAAGCACTATACGGCCACGTTTCTGCTCGGCCGCTCGAGCCCCTCGGACGATCTCGAGACGCCGGTCGAGGAAGAGGAGCAGCCCGTCCGCCCGTCGGCCGCGGAGATCGAGGCGGCGGCGACCGCGTTTCGCGGCGACATCCTGCAGCGGCCGTGCGACTATTCCGCGGTGCACGTCGATGGCAAGCGGGCCTACCGGCTGGCGCGGAAGGGCCGTCCGGTCGTCTTGGAATCGAAGCCGGTGCGGATCGAACGGCTCGAGATCACGGGCTACGAGTGGCCGCGGCTGGCCGTGGAGATCGAGTGCTCGTCGGGCACGTTCGTGCGGGCTCTGGGCCGCGACCTGGCCGAAAGCCTTGGCACGAGGGCCGTGATGGAGTCGCTCGTGCGGACGGCGGTCGGACCGTTTTCGTCTGCAGCAAGCATCACGCTCGATGCGATCACGCCCGACACGGCTCGGGCCGCGATCCTGCCCGCAGGTGCCGCCGTGGCGCATCTGTCGAGCATGGTGCTCGTTGACGATGCGCTGGCGGGCGCCGTTCGTGGCGGGCTGTTGCAGTTCCCTGAGAGCACTGCTCCCGCCGTCGCCGCGCTCGATGCCACGGGCCAACTCATCGGTATGCTGAAGCGGCTCGAGTCGGGAAGCTACCGTCTGCGTCCGAATTTTCTTGGCGAGGGGTGAGGAGCAAACGATGATCGACCCGATGTCGGACCGTGCGGCGTGTCAGTCCCGGTGGAGAAGCGTCTTCATGCGGTGTGGAGTCGCGGTCTGTCTCGTTGCAGCGATCATCACGAGAGACTCTATCGCCGCTGAAAAGCCGCTGCGGGTGGGAATGATCGGGCTCGACACCTCGCACTGTCAGGCCTTCGTGGAGGCGTTCAACGACGAACGCTCTCCGCAGCACGTGCCCGGGTGCCGGGTCACCCATGCGTATCCAAAGGGCAGCCCCGACATCGAAAGCAGTGTGTCCCGCGTTCCGGAGTACACGCAGAAGATCCGCGGGCTGGGCGTGGAGATCGTCGAGGACATCGACACGCTCGTCGGAGCAGTCGATGCGGTGCTGCTGGAGACCAACGACGGCCGGCCTCACCTCGAGCAGGTGCTGCCGGTGCTGCGCGCCGGCAAGCCGGTCTTCATCGACAAGCCCGTGGCCGGATCGCTCGTCGATGCGATCGCGATCTACCGGCTGGCCGAGCATCACAAGGTGCCGCTCTTCAGTGCCTCGTCGCTGCGGTTCGCCAAGGGCACGCTGGCCGTCCGCGACGGGGCGATCGGTGAGGTGACGGGCTGCGACACGTTTTCTCCGTGCAGTCTGGAGCCGACGCACCCCGACCTGTTCTGGTACGGCATCCACGGCTGTGAGGCGCTCTTCACCGCGATGGGGACGGGCTGCACGACGGTCGTCCGCACCCACACCGGCGACTTCGACCAGGTGACGGGCACGTGGAACGACGGCCGGATCGGAACGTTTCGGGGCATCCGCCGCGGCAAGGGCGGTTATGGTGGCGTGGCCTTCGGCACGACAGGCAGCCAGCCGGTCGGCGCGTTCGACGGTTACCGCCCGCTGGCCGTGGAAATCGCAAAGTTCCTCCAGACAGGCAAGCCCCCGGTGACCGCTGCCGAGACCCTCGAGATCTACGCCTTCATGGAGGCGGCCGACGAGAGCAAGCGGCAGGGAGGCCTGCCGGTGGCGATCCGCGACGTCGTGTCGAAGGCCGAGGCCGAAGCAGCCCGCACGGTGGCCTCGCTGATCGACAGGTGATCGACCCGGTCACGGGGCGGCTCGACGACAAGGCCCGCGTGCTCGAGTGGGATTGGTCAACGCTGCGGTTTCGGAACGCGCCGGAGGCTGATCGGCTGATCACGAAGGCGTATCGGGCGGGGTTCGACGTTCCTGCCGCGCCGGTGGGGTGAAAAGGCCGTGACGCCTTTCGCGGCTCTTACGGCGCTGCCTGCTTACGGAAGGCGGCGGGGGTCGTTTGGCGGTGTTTCGTGAAGATCCGCGTGAAGTAGTAGCGGTCGCCGAAGCCGCATTCGCGGGCAATCTGCTCGATGGAGTGATCGGTGTGCCGTAGGAGCTTCATCGCGGTGTTCAGCCGCAGTTCGAGCAGGTAACGCATCGGCGTGAAGCCAGTCGTACGCAGCACGAGTTCCGAGAGGCTGCGTTCGGTGAGACTCGTCGCCTCCGCCAGGTCGTGGAGCGTCACACCACCCGTGGATCGCTCGTGGAGGATCCGCAGCACGCGGTCGGCGTCGACGCCGAAGAACCCGGGCGCCTGCAGTTTCGGCAAGCGATCCCTCACGACCAGCGACAACAGGTCGATCAGATCGAGCATCGTGGCCGCCGTGTGGTCGCTTGACCGGCCCTTCTCGATGGTGGGTGGGCAGGTCGATGCCAGCAGCGCGAGCATCCGCCGCGAGGGCCGGATCGGAAAGATACCCGGACGGAGTGCGTCACCCACGCCGGCGACGTTGAAGTGGATATACCACTTCGCGAAGCCGGGCTTACATTCGGTGGAAAACGTCGTGTGTGGCGGCAGGAGCAAGAGTGTTCCCTTACGAACGTCATGGGTTTCACCGGCATGCACCATCCTCGCCCGACCCGTGGTCGGCCAATAGAGGGCCCACTGCTTCGTGACGGCGTCGATCATCCGCCATTCGGTGAGCCGCACGTGGCGTTGGAGGAGCACCTCGATGCCGCCGACCGGCAGGTCGGCATTCCGCCGGCCGCGGATGCGGTGCGGGATGATGGGCGGGCCATAGTCAACGTCGATGCGGTTGTTGGGCATGGGTCGGAAAAACACACAAGTTCTCCGCTGGCGGTCCATTTCGTCGCCACGGAGCGGCCTTTAGAGTCTAGCCTCGGCAGGTGCGGTGGGCATGCGAGCCATCCCCTTTTCGTACGGCGGATACGGTGATTCTCATGAGATGCTTCGTTCAGGCCTGTGTGTCGGCAGCGGTTCTCCTCTGCGGGGAGGTGGCGTTTGCGGCGGAGCAGGTGCTCGAGACCCCGGCGCAGCTCTGGGCCAGCTACGACCCCAATGCGGGGGATTTCAGCGAGGAGATCATCCGCGAGGAGGCGAGGGACGGGATCTCTTTCCGCGAGTCCTACATCAGCGCCTACGTGTGGGGCGAGGAAATTCGTGTCTATTGTCTCTACAAGGTCAAGGCGGGGGCCGTGAAGGCCCCCGGCCTGCTCAACGTGCATGGCTGGATGGGGACTGCGTCGATCCCGCAGGATTACGTGAACGACGGCTGGGCCGTGATGTCGTTCGACTACTGCGGCAAAACTGGCGACCGCAAGCACTTCACGAAATACCCGGAGGCTCTCCGGCACGGCAACATGGACCGCAACGTCTGCGGCCCCGTGAACAGCCAGACTCTCGATGGTAAGCCGATCACCGACCCGCGGCAGACGTCCGACTCTGTCTGGTATGCGATCGAGCGACGGGTGCTCAGCTACCTGGAGCAGCAGAAGGAGGTCGACCGGTCGCGGCTTGGTGCGCAGGGCTATTCCTATGGCGGCACGCTGATGTGGCCGCTGGGCACCGACCCGCGGGTGAAGGCGATCGTGGCCTACTTTGGCATCGGCTGGAACGAGTATTACCGGTCGAAGCAGGTGTGGATGTACAACGTGCCCCCCGTCGAGCCGCCGAAGACCTCCGGCGAGGAAATTTATCTTGCCGCGGTGGCACCGGAGGCCTATGTGCCTGCCATCACCGTGCCGACGCTCTTTCTCAACGGCTCCAACGATCATCACGGCGGCCACGAGCGCGGGCTCGAGAGCTTCAAGCGGTTCAAGCAGGGCGTGCCTTGGGCGTTCGCGATCCAGGCCCGCGGCCATCACGACACCGACAAGGTCGGGCAGGACGCGAAGCTCTGGCTGGAGAAATACGTGCTGGGCAAGGAAATCGCCTGGCCCGAGCATCCGCGGTCCGAGATCACGCTCGATACGGAGGGCGTGCCGCAGCTCGCCGTGATGCCAGCGGCGGCCGACCGCGTGAAGAAAGTTGAAATCTTTTACGCCCTGAAGAACCCGTGCAGTTTCAATCGCTCCTGGCGGGATGCGGCCGCTGTGCGGCAGGGGGATCGCTGGGGCGCCTCGCTGCCGGTGCTGAACGTCGAGGACTATCTCTTTGCCTATGCGAACATCACCTACGACAACACGATCGTGCTCTCGACCGACTTCAACGCCGCGATTCCGGCGAAGCTCGGCAATGCCAAGGCGACCGATAAGCCGTCCGACGTGATCGCCAGCAGCAGCTATGGCGAGTGGACGAACGTGGCCGAGGTCGAGGGACCGAAGGGAATCAAGGGGTTTCGGTGCACCAACAATCAGCGGGGTTCGGGCACCGAGCAGCTCTATGACCCGAAGTGGCGGGCCCCTGAAAATGCCTCGCTCGGGTTCAAGTTCTACTGCACCGAGCCGCAGACGGTGGTCCTCTCGGGGGGCGACCACAACCAATACTCGGTCACGCTCGAGATCACGGCGTCCGACGAGTGGCAGGAGATGGTGGTGCCGGCGGAGCGTCTGATCAGCAAATTCGACCAGAAGCCGATGAAGGCCTGGTCGGCCGTGGGCAACATCCAGCTTCAGCCGAAGCCGGGGTCTGACTTGACGAAGTCGCTGTTTGCCGAGTTTCGGTGGGTGCCGAGCAACGCGAAGTGAGCCACTGCGAATGCGGAAAAACACACAACCGCCGGCACGAAAGTACATTTCGCGGGCGAGCGATCCAAACTAAGATAGCGTCCTCAAGGTGAGGGTGTCGGGTTCAGCACACCGCGTCGGTGGGCGATTCCATATTCAGGTCCAGGGGGAGGATTTCACATGCGGCACGCTCGTTCCGACGTTTCCATTGTGCGTTCCAGCCTGGGGAAAACCGACGGTTTCACGCTCGTGGAACTCCTTGTCGTGATCGCCATCATCGGCACGCTCGTCGGCCTGCTCCTGCCTGCGGTGCAGTCGGCCCGCGAGGCGGCCCGACAGAGCGCCTGCCAGAACAATCTCAAGCAGTTGGGGCTCGCGGCCCAGAATTATGAGAGCGTCAACAAGCGGCTGCCGGGCCACCACTACCCGTTTGAATTCAGGAACCTGATCAATTCGGGTTCCACGATTACCTACGGTGACAGCGTGGGCTGCTTTCTCTGGCTGTTGCCGTTCGCCGAAGAGCAGCAGACCTTCGACAGTTGTGTGACCTCATTCAAGAGTAACGGGAACGGTCGCGGGGGAGCGTTTGCCAGACGCATCGGCGGCTTCCTCTGCCCCTCGGAACAGTTTCGAGGGTTGGCACCCCTCGGCATTGCCACCATCAACTACCGCGCGAATCGGGGCGACATCTGCACGAATCCCTACACGAAGTGCCGTGGCGTCTTCTCTCCCGGCTCGACATGGAGCGGGTCTCCAGTCACGACACGGAACATCGCCACGTCGTTCAAGGATATCACGGACGGGCTCTCGAACACGCTCATGTTCAGCGAGGCAACGATCGGCGACTCGGGAAACCTGAGCGCGCTACGGGGCGGTGTGGGCAAATACGGAAGCAGCATCAGCGATTCTATGGCCCCTGCGTCATGCTGGGCGCTCGTCGTCGGTGGTACCTACTCGGCGATTCCGTCGGACGTGCGCTACCCCCCGGGGGGCTGTTGGTGGTCTTCCGGCGATTCCGACACGGCGTTTTACGCGAATGCCGCGCCGAACACGCCTCGTTGCCTCAACGACTTCAACTGGGGCCCCGTCGTCATGCCTGCGAGCAGTTACCACCAAGGGGGTGTGTTCGCGACGATGTGCGACGCCTCGGTGCGGTTCGTTTCGGACACGGTCGACGTCGGCAACTCGACGGAGCAGCAGTACAACAACCAGGGAGCGCCCAACTACGCGAATGCATGGACCTATTCGAGAGCCAGCATCCGGGGCGTATGGGGCGGGCTGAGCACCATCAGTCACCGTGAAACCGTGAAGCTCGAATGATTCGACCTGTGTGACACGATCAGGAATGCGTCTGTGTACATGAAAGCAAGCGAGGCGATTATCCTGAGGAAGATGCAGATTCGAGCGGCGACTTGTCGCGCGTTGATCGGAGCGGGCTGCGTTCTTGGAGGGATGGTCCTTGGGTGTGGGCACCGCGGACCGGCGGTGGAGATGGTCGAGGGGATGGTGCTGCTGGACGGTCAACCCGTCGAGGGTGCGACCGTCCTTTTTTCCCCTGAGTCTGGCGGCCCCGCTGGCGGCCTGCCGGCGGCGGGGCGAACAGGGGCCGACGGAGTGTTCCGTCTCAATGCGGCGGGCGGTGCCAAGTTCGGCGCGGGCACGAAGATCGGCGACTACATCGTCATCGTGACCAAGCAGGATCACGATCCGGTGCCTCCGCCAGACCCGGACAAGCCGCCCTCGGGCCCTCCGAACGTCAAGGTGTGGGATGTGCTCCCCGTGGTCTACAAGCACGCCGTCACCACACCTCTTCGGGCCACGGTCAAGAAGGGTAAGAACACGTACCGCTTCGAACTCGACTCGTCCGCCACTGCCGAGAAGAAATGATTGGCGTCATGCACGCCCGGTGGTGTTCCATCGCGGGTCGCGGACTGCAGGGCCGAGAAGAAAGGTCGATCGGGATGAAGAACATTGTTGTGGTCGTGGCATCGTTTCTCGTGTGCGTCGGAAGCGGTCGTATCGTGGCCAGCGCCGATGAGTCGCTGCCGCTGCTCCGCGAGGGCAAGCCCCCGCAGTCGCTCGATGAACTGTGGGGAGACTACGACCCCCGGGCCGAGCCGCTCGAGGCCGAAACGCTTCAGGAATGGGAGCGGGATGGCGTCGTCTGCCGTGTCGTGCGGTATCGGATTGGCACGTTCAAGGGCGCACCGGCCACGATGGTCGGTTTTTACGCCTTCCCAAAGGGCGGTACGAAGCTGCCGGGGCTCGTGCAGATTCATGGCGGCGGCCAGTCGGCCAATCTCGGCAGCGCCATGGCCGATGCGAAGCGGGGCTATGCGTGCCTCTCGCTCAACTGGGGCGGCAACAAGCTGAACCTCGGCGCAAACCCTCCTGCCTACGATGGCCCGAACACCGACTGGGGCAAACTCGACGCCACGCATCCGCCGCAGCGGAATAAGGCGAATCATTTCGCCGGCCCGCTCACGCCGGACGACTACACGCTCGATTCGATCGAGTCGCCGCGCAACAGCAATTGGTTCTTGGTGCTGCTCGCCGCCCGCCGCGGCATCACGTTCCTGGAGCGGCAGCCCGAGGTCGATCCGGAGAAGATCGGCGTCTACGGGCACTCGATGGGCGGGAAGCTGACGACGAACCTGGCGGCGATCGATAAACGGGTCCGGGTGGCCGTGCCCTCCTGCGGCGGGTCGGGCAATGTGCTCGCAAGCCAGGCCGAGGTGCCTGGGTGCGTGAAGACGTCGCCGTCGGCTCTCGAACTGACCTGCGTCAGCGACAATCCCTATATCGACCGACTCACTTGTCCCATCCTCTGGGTATCCCCGACGAATGATTTTCATGCCGTCATCGACAACATGGCGGTGAACTGGCGGGCGATTCCCGACGAGCGGGTGCGGTTCAGCATCTCACCTCACTTCAACCACCATCATGGAGACGACTACGCGATCACCCAGCACCTCTGGTTCGAGCAGCATCTGAAGGGCGGATTCAGCATGCCCTCCTCGCCCGAGATCGCTGTTGATCTGAAGGCCACCGACGGCGTTCCGGTGGTCAGCGTCAGGCCCGACCGGTCGCGGCCCGTGACGCGGGTCGATGTCTACTACTCGGCCGACTCGCACGTGCTGACCCGCTTCTGGCGGGACGGGCAGGCTGTCGAAGCCGGCGATCGCTGGCAGGCCCGTTGCCCGGTGATGAGCCTCGACGAACCGTTCTTCGCGTTTGCAAACGTGACCTACGAACTGCCCGAAGCGTATCGAAAGATTTCGAACCCGCCCGGACACGGAAACACCGATGTCTTCACGATCAGCTCACGAGTCGTGTCATTCGCACCCGCGGCGCTCGCGGCGGCAGGCGTGAAGGCCACGGACAAGCCCGATCGCCTGATCGACGACGGCGGCAGGGGCTGGCAGGACTGGTACCGAAGCAACTGGGGCCACCCTCCCCTC
>JBIIOL010000512.1:0-3075 GCA_044336965.1 Pirellulales bacterium
CCGCCCCCGCTCGTTGACGACGTAGATGCGGCTGCCAATCACGATCGGGCAGCCGACGGCCGCGGTGCCCCCCGGCCTCCGCTTACGGTATTTTTCCACGCCGGTCCGCTTGTCGTAGCAGACCGCCTTGTCGCCGAAGAAGTAGAGCAAATCGCCGACGACCACGGGCGACGGCATCCCTGCGCCGCTCTTGTTTTTCGACCAGAGCACGCCCGCCGTTGCGGCCTGTCCCTTCGGGAGCGTGAGGTCGCCGAGGTGACCGCGGGCAATCGCATACGCCGGCGCCTTGCTGCCGGGGCTCGACGTGCCAAAGTAGATGCCCTCGGGATCCGCCACGACGGAGCAGGCAAACGAGGTGTCGAGCCCGCCCAGCCGCCAGCGTTCTTTGCCGTCGTTGAGCCCGTAGGCGATCACCGAGGCCTGTCCCGCCGTCACGACTTCCGGGGTGCCGTTGTTGTTCCAGAGGACGGGCGTGCTCCACGCCGTGCCCTTGTCGCGGTCGGCCGTCCAAAGGTCGGTGCCGGTCTTCGGGTCGAGGCAGTGCAGCCGGGCCGAGTCGTCGTTGTAGAGCTGCACGAGGAGGCGATCGCCTGCCCCCGTGCCCAGCGGGTCGCTGTGCAGCACGGGTGACGAACCGGTGCCGAACTGGTTCGTGATCGGCTGAGGGCCGAAATTCCGCCGCCAGCGTTCAGTGCCCTCCCGGTCGAGCGCCACGAGCGTGCCGGTGCTGCCGAAGAAGGCGAAGACGGTATCGGCGGACGCGCAGGGCGTCTCGGTCGCAAAGGTATTCGATGCGTGCTTGCCGAATTTCGGCACCGCCTCGACGATCGTCTTCGACCAGAGGATTTTCCCGTCGGCCGGATCGAGGCAGAGCACCCGCCACTGCACCGGATCCTTGGGCGACGACGCCATGCCCCAGGTCGAGAACGACATCACGCCGCCCATGCCACTCGGCCTGTCTGCCTTGGGGCCGACGGCGGTGGTGACGAAGATCCGCCCACCGGAGACGATCGGCTGCGACCATCCGGCGCCGGGGAGGGCGGTCCGCCATGCAAGGTGGTCGGTGTTGCTCCACGCCGCCGGCACCGTGGCGGCTGAGGCGACGCTCTGCGCCGTGCCACCCCGAAACTGCGGCCAGTCGTCGGCTCTTGCGGTGCCGCTGACGAACAGGCTGAGCACCATGGCGAGAACGAGCATCAACCGCATGAAAATCCCTTTTCTTGAGCTGTGAATATTTCCATCATGCCAGTCCCATCGCTCGCGCTCCGGGCTTATATGAGACATCCCATCGCTCGCGCTCCGGGCTTGTATGAGCCATCCCGTCGCTGACGCTCCGGGCTTGTATGAGCTGCTGGCATCATTCGGTTTTTCAAGTCTTCCGTTTTACAGCCCTGTCTCGCGTTCCGACGACGGCAGTTTTTGACGGGCATGCCACGGGCCCGGCGACCGATTCAGAGTAAACTCTTCCGCAGTACCCATGGCCGCATCATCCCGACCGCTTCTGCCTGCCGATCTGCCCGTCGCCGCTGTCCTCGGCGACGTCGTGGCGGCTTCGCGAACCGGGGCCGTGGTGGTCACCGCGCCACCGGGTTCCGGCAAGACGATGCTGGTGCCGGCCGCCGTGCTCGATGATCTGCCGCCGCCCGCACGGGTCATCCTGCTGCAGCCCCGCCGGCTGGCGGCCCGCTCCGTGGCCCATCAGATCGCGAGGCTCCGCGACGTGCCGCTCGGCGGCGAGGTTGGCTACCAGGTGAGGTTCGACGCCCGTGTCAGCCGCGACACCAGGCTCATCGTCGAGACGACCGGCATCATGCTCCGGCGGCTTTTGAACGACATCTCGCTCGATCGCATCGCCGCCGTCGTGCTCGACGAGTTCCACGAGCGCACGGTCGAGATGGATCTCGTGCTCGGGCTGCTTGTCCGCGTGCGTCAGACACTCCGCCCCGACCTCCGCATCATCGTGATGAGCGCGACGCTCGCCACGGAGCCCGTGGCCCGCCTGCTGGGATCGGCCGGTCATGCCGCCGGGTCGGGCGGCCTCCAGGCCGCCATGTGCCCGATCATCTCCGCGGACGGGCGGCTCTTTCCGGTCGACGTGCGGTTCGCACGCCGCGGCGAGCAGCGGGATCTGATCGATCAGGTCACCGCCGCCGTGCCCGAGGCCCTTCGTGCCACCACCGGCCACGTGCTCGTCTTCCTGCCGGGTGTGGGCGAGATCATGCGGTGCGAACGGGAGCTTTCAGCTCTTGCAGACCGGCAGGGGCACGCCCTCTTGCCCCTCTTCGGCGACCTGCCACCGGAGGCGCAGGACCGCGTGCTCACCGACATGGGCCGCCGCAAGATCATCCTCGCCACGAACGTCGCCGAGACCTCGCTCACGATCCCTGGCATCACCGCCGTGATCGATTCCGGGATGGCCCGGCAGCTTCGCGTCTCACCCGCCACGGGGCTGCCCCGACTGGAACTCATTCCGATTTCAAAAGCCTCCGCCGAGCAGCGCGCGGGCCGAGCGGGCCGCACCGGGCCGGGCGTGTGCTGGCGGCTGTGGGACGAGACATCGCACCACCATCGACCGGCCGCGGACATGCCCGAGGTGTTGCGTGGCGATCTCGCGGCGCCGCTCCTCCATCTGCTCACCGTGGGAGAACATCGGGAGTTCCCCTGGCTCGACGAGCCGCCCGCGGAAAGCGTCGAGCACGCGCGACAACTCTTGCATCAGCTCGGCGCTCTTTCGCCGGATCCAACCACTGGCCTGGATCGTGTCACACCGCTGGGCGCGGAACTGGCCCGGTTGCCCGCCCATCCGCGGCTGGCCCGGCTGCTGCTGGCGGGCAGCCGACGTGGTGTGCTCCGCGAGACGGCCATTGCCGCTGCGATGCTCTCGGATCGGGATCCGTTTCGCGTCGCCGGCCATGGTCGGCAGGGACCACGCGACAGGATCACCGTGCGGATCCGGTCCGATGTCGTCGACCGGGTGGCCGCGCTCCAGGCCTTCCACGCCGGCCAGCCGCCCGGCCGGTCCGATCTGGAACTCCACCCCGGCGGCGCCCACAACGTGCTGCGGGCGTCGGAGCA
>JBIIOL010000513.1:0-3074 GCA_044336965.1 Pirellulales bacterium
GGTGCCGGCCGACGCGATCCGTGCCGCTCTTCTCTCGAATCCCGGTTTCGCGGGGCTCGACCACTCCGACCTGCTGCCGTTGCTCGATGACGTGCTCGGCTCCCGGGCCGCGACGCCGTCGGGTGCCGTCGCTCGACCTCGCCTCCTCGTCGACTGGGGGGAGCTTCCGCAGATCGGCCGCTCGGCCCGGCCGCTCTTCAGCCTCATCGGCCCCGGTACCTTCGATCGGCCGACGGTGAAGGTGACCGTCGACCACGGCCTCGACAACAACCCCGTGGATCCTCTGCGGCAGGTGCGAACGGAGGAGTCGGGCATCTGGACCTTCTGCATCCCGTTCAGCCTCACGACGAACGGTCTCGACGCCCGGCCGGGCCTTTACCTGATCGACGTCGACGTGACGTTCCCGCACGCCGATGCCGGCCACCCGCGATTCCTGCGGACGCAGATCCGCCTCAATGTGCCCGATGGCAACAGCGACCGCCGCGAACTCGTGATCGATGGCGACGGCCAGTCGGTGGTCAACCTCGCCGGCCAGGACCTGCGGTCGTTCAGCCGCGTCGTGCTGAAGGGGGATGACAAGAGCATCATCAACCTGCAGAACTTCTCGAAGGAGCTGGAGGCCCGTCCGGAGCGGCCGAAGGAGGCCGTGGTCTTCGAGTATGAGCTCAAGATCAACCGCGACATCGAGGCAAGGCTGCCGCGCCGGGTGGTCGTGCGCGAGCCTTCGAAGGCCGACGCGATCACGCTCCATGCCGGCGGTCGGAGGATCCACGTCATCGCCCGCAAGCGGGTGGCGTTTGGCCGCAGTCGCCGTCCAGAGAACGACGTCTGCCTCCGTTTCCTTCCCCGGTCGGCCGAAAACGACGAGGGCAGCCGTGGCATTTCCCGCACGCACATGGCGATCGATCTCGTGGACGATGGGCTGATGCTCGTGGACGAGTCGACAAAGGGCTTCGACATCGACCACGATCCCGTGAAGAAGGAGCGGCTGCTCACGCACGTCGATGCCTCCGGCAGCCGCCAGATCGACCTGCCTTCTGGTTTCTCGGGAGCCGTCTCGCTCGAGATGGACCTCGCGGTGTTTGGCCACGATCCCGAAGACGCCCAGTTTCGCTCCGACCTGGGATGGGACGACATCTGCTTCGACATCGCCGAGGAGTCGGCCTCACGGCTCTGGCAGACGTCCGGCACCTGCGGCATCGAGGCGGTCCGCCTGCGTCGGCTCAACAACCTCGAAGACGAGGAATACGTCGCGGTCTACCGCCACGCCACGATCGGCCGCTCGCCGAAGGATCATCCGATCGCCCTGCGAGAGCTTGGCCACCCCGCGGCCGACGTGCGGCTGCTCTACGCAGGCCGGATGTTCTGGCTCCATTCCGCAGGGCGGGTGCCGCTGGCCGTGGACGGGCGGGCGATCGATGGAGCATGCCTCGTGCCCCTGGCATTCGGATGCGAGCTCGTGATCGACGGTGCTCGGTTGGTGGTGGGCCGGATGTCGCAGCTGCTCATCGACGAGGATGCCGACGTGGGCGGCTCGACGCCGGCCACCGAGCCGGCTTCCGGCGGCTCACGCCTTGCTGCGGATGGATCAACGCTGGGTTCCACGTTGGGAAATGCCCCCACAGCGGCCGCGCCGCCGCCTCCTCCTCCCCCACCGGTCGCCCCGATGCGGGCTGCCGCTGTGCCGCCTCCACCACCGCCTCCGCGCACGCCGGACAATTCCGCAACGGGCTCGTCGTCGTCGACTGCGTCGCAGCTTTCCTCTGCCGATCCCGTACGCATGGCGCTTCGCGGGGTGGCCGTCATCACGGGCTCGGGCGGCCATGGGTCAGGTTTCCTGGCCGCCCCCGGTGTGCTCGTCACCAACTACCACGTCGTCGCCGACGAAGTCACCGGCAGCCTGACGGCGGCGTTTCCCGACAACCGCGACGTGTCGGGCCGCGAGTTTTCGCTCGAGGTGCTCCACGAGGACCCGCTCAACGACCTCGCCTTCCTGGGGATCGACGTCGACATCCCGCATCTCGTGCCTCGGTTGGGTTTCCGCCACCGCAACGGCCACCGCATCGTGGCGATCGGCAGCCCCGGCATCGGCGCGGGGGGAGGTCGGCTCGAAAATCTGACCACCGACGGCCGCCTCGGACCGCTCTTCGAGGATGCCGGTGGACCCACGCTCTGGGCGCTGAGCATGACGGTGAATCCGGGCAATTCGGGCGGCCCGATCGTCGATGCCGCGACGGGCGAGGTGCTCGGCGTGGTGGTTGCCAAGTTCACCGACACCGAAGGGCATTCCCTGGCCGTACCGCATGAAAACCTGATGGCCGGCCTCGAACGGGCCATGGCGGTTGGCCGTTCCGACGCATCGGCGGCCGCCGCGTCGCTCCATCGTCAGCGTTACTGCCTGCGATCGACCGCGCGGCTCATCGATGCGGCGTCTGTGGCGGTGCACCAGTTGCTGACGGAGATGTCGTCCCTTTCCGAGTCTGGGTCCGATGCGGTGCACTCGGTGGTCTGCAGCTTCACCGACGGTATCGGCCGTGGCCTCTCAGAGGCCGCAGCGTCGATCAAGCCCACGATCGACGGCGAACTCACGCTGCTGCGAAGCGATGGCCAGTGCCCGGCCCCCACCCGGACGGCGCTCGAGCGGGCCTGGGGCGGCACGGAGCGGCTCACCCGCCAACTCGCCAGCGACGTCGGTCGGCTGGAAGTGGAAAGCTTTGCCGACGACATCCGGATGGCGCTGGATCGTGCCCGCGGGCTGCTCGATTCACTGCAGGCCGACCTGCTGGGGCCCGCCGGCGGCAACTGACCGAGGAGCGACCTGCTTCGGAATCCCCTGCGACAGCCAACCCCCCCGAGCTTTTCATGTCGTCTGAACCGGAGCAGAGCCTGGGCGACAGGAACGTGGCGTCTGGTCGGTTCGCCGGCCTCGGCTTCCGCCTTGCCATGAGTGCGTTTGGAGATCAGCGGCCGGAGGCGTGTACGTGATCAGAACGGTGGTTGTTTCAGGGAAGTGGATAACAAGGAGGGGTCATGCAATCCGATTCTGAAAAAAGTCTTGGTGACGACGCCACCGT
>JBIIOL010000514.1:0-3072 GCA_044336965.1 Pirellulales bacterium
TGGAGGTCTGGAAGTACGAGAAGCTCTTCGGGCATCTGCCGCCGGGATTCGTGCCGCCCGGGGCCATGCCACCGGCAGCGGCTCCGGCCATGCGTCCCTGCGGTCAGCAAGCACCGTGCCAGGCGGCACCCTGCGGCGGGGGCCAGATGGTCGGATCGCCGATGGCGGGCGACAACTGCAACTCGTGCCAGGGCGCCGTCGTCGAGGGGGGCATGCCCTCCGGAACGATCATGTCGCCGGGTGTGCCTACGGGCGCTGGAGCACTGCCGGTCGGCCCGGGAGGTTCACCCGGGCCCAGTGCCGGCCTGCCCACACCGGCAGCGGTGTCCAGCAGCCGTCCCGTGGTCATCTCCGACGAGGTCGTGCTGCCGTAACACGCCGCGGCCGAATCAGCCGAGCGTCTCTTCCGGGCCAGGGAAGCGTCGGTGTTCGACGTCTTGCCTCCAGCGTGTGACCGCATCGCCGATCGATGCCTTCACATCGGTGTAGGCTCTCACGAACCGGGGCACCCGGCCGGTGGAGAGGCCGACGAGGTCGTGCAACACCAGCACCTGCCCATCGCAGTGGGGGCCCGCCCCGATGCCGATGGTGGGCACGGTGATCGACTGCGTGATCGTCGCAGCGACTTCCTGCGGAACGCACTCCAGGACGACGGCACACGCTCCGGCGTGCGCCGCCGCCTCCGCATCGGCCATGAGCCTGTCGATGTCTCGCTGCATGCGGTAGCCCCCGAGCTGGTGCACGGCCTGCGGACGAAGCCCCACGTGCCCCATCACGGGAATTCCGGCGGCGGCGATGCCTGCGATCACGTCCGCCTGACCGGCGGTGCCCTCGAGCTTCACGGCCTGGCAACCGGTCTCCTTGAGGATTCTCGCGCACGACTCGATAGCCGTTCGCACACCTAGGTGCTGAAGCGGGAACGGCAGGTCGACGACCACCATCGCCCGTGACACGGCGCGGGAGACGATCTCGCCGTGGTAGATCATCTGGTCGAGCGTGGCGGGAATGGTGGACGACCGGCCTGCCACGACCATCGCCACGCTGTCGCCAACGAGCACACAATCCACCCCCGAGGCGTCGACGAGCTGGCCTGTCGGCCAGTCGTACGCAGTGACCATGGTGAACGGACGGCGATCACGTTTGGCGGCCGCAAGATCGAGAACGGTCACACGACGGACGGCGTTGGACATGGCGGATGGATCGGCAGGCTGTCGGGAAAGGAACGCCTTGCTGGAGGCGGGGGCGGACTGAATATATGATTTGTCCCAAAGGCCGCGTCAGTGGCTGAGGCTTCATTGTCATCCGGACGCAGAGGAATCGCCAGATGCGGTTGCCATCGCCCCCCACGACGTCCCGGCGCTGGGCCGTGCTCGCGGCAGTCCTCGCAGCCGGGCTCGCATGGCCCTGCACGGCCTCGGCCCAACCTCGACAGCAGCCGAAAAAACTGGGTGGCGAGGATGGCAAGGGCACGGTCGATGCCGTTGCGCCAGGCATGATCCGCCTGCGACTCAAGGGGGGTGAGTTCTGGACCGTCGTGCCCGCCCCGGACGCCACGGTCACCGTGGTCGGCACCGCGGCGAGGGAGATGCTCCAGCCGGGACAGTTCGTGGCCTGCTCCCTCACGCTGGACGCATTCGGCAAGGTCGCGGCCCCCGTGACGCAGATCCTGTTTCCAGGGGGCGGCATGCCGGGCGTGGTGGCTGGCGGCTTGGGCATTCCGGAGGCGGGCGCCAAGCGGATGCCCGGGCGACGTCCGGCCGGCACGTATCTGGTCTCCGGACCGATCAAACTCGTGACCGACGACGTGGTCACGGTGCAGGCGGGCAGGGACCGTTTCGAGTTTCCCGTCCCAGCCGAAACCGAACTGGTCGTGAGAACGACGAACTTCGGCATTGCCAGTTCGGGCGATCAGGTCGAGGTCGAGGGACTCTACATCAACAAGGGCGAACTGCAGGCCTCGTCGCTCGCGATCACGCTGGCCAGTCCCTTGACGCCGCCTGCCAAAACCCGCGGGCCAAAACGGCCCGTCCGATGAACCGGGGAGGCCGACGGCAGGCGGAAGACGGCCCGGGAGACCCTGCCGTTGTTCCTGCTGCCGGGTTACTTGAGACCCTTGAAAAAGCTGTTGAGCTCATCGTCGTCGGAGGCATCGGCAACAGCATCGTCTGCGGCAGGCCACTGCGGCAGGTCCGCCGATGCTGTCGTCGCTGCTGCTCCGGAGAGGAAGTCGAAGCCCTCCGGTTGCTGAGAAGGCGAGACGGGTTCGGCTGTTTGCTCAGCCGCCGCTTCGGGCGGGCGAACCTGTTCCGGAACAGCTCGATCGGCTGCCGCGTCGGCCGACCCGGCCGCATCGGCGACCGCCTGTTCGGGCAACGCCACGTCCGCCTGGACAGCGGCGGGCTCGTCATCCTCGTGCACCACCTGGAAATCGGGCTGCTCTTCCGACGACGCCTCGCCCTTCCCCTCGACGCGGCTCTCGTCCCCACCGGAAGCGTCCTCACCAGCAACGTTCCTGCGGTCATGTCCCTCGCCCACAGCGGCCGCATCGACGGCTTCCGAAAGGTCGTACTCAACCCTGAACGACAGACCGCCGACCCTGACCATGCCACCCTGGGGCACGACGGTTTTCGTGCTCGCAGGCACCTGTTCATCGTTGAGGAACGTGCCATTGGTCGACCCGAGGTCACGGACGTACACCCGTCCCTCTCGCTCGAAAAACTCGCAGTGCCTGCGGCTGACCAGATCGTGCTGGATCCGGAACTTCGCCTCTTCGCCGCGGCCGAGCAAAATCGGCAGGCGAACGGAAAACGTCCGTTGCTTCGCGGCGGGCGCGACGACATGAAAGCGAACGATCATTGGTTGCAGACGGGGCAGAAGGCGGCTTTGCAGGCCTGGCATCCAAAACTGCATGACGCGGATGGCGTATTTGATCGTAATCCGGCAGCAACGGTTTCCAAATTCGTCCTCCCAGCCCCCCCAGAAAACCCGGCTTTCCCAGAGGATGACCTTGCGGCCACCCCCGGGCCCCTTATAATCCGGCGTTCCTGGGCAGTTCGTGTCACTCCCGGTTTC
>JBIIOL010000515.1:0-3069 GCA_044336965.1 Pirellulales bacterium
GAAAAGGGGGACGCAGCTCTTTTCTTTCTCTATGAAAAGAGCTGCGTCCCCTTTTCAGCAGCGTTGACGTCGATTTCGCCGACAGATAGCATGATCGGTGTCGACAGTCCACACAGCGGGCGGGGCGATGGCACGCACCATGAATCAAACGCGAAACCAGACGCCGTGGATGGCGCTCGCCGCGGTCGTGGCGTGCATTGCGGCCGAGCCGCTTCTTGGGGCGGAGTCGGCGGCGGTCGACGCGCTGTCGGCCGGGCACGGGCGGGTGGTGCCGCTGGTCAAGCAATACTGCCAGGACTGCCATGCCGGTGATCTGATCGAAGGGGAGGTCGACCTGTCGGACGTCGGCTCTCTCGACGCCGTCCGCAGCCAGGTGAAGGTCTGGCAACGGGTGGCCGAAATGGTGTCGAGCCGGCAGATGCCGCCGCCGGAGGCCGACCAGCCGACCGACAAGGAGCGGGCCGAGATCGGGCAGTGGCTCCACGACTTCCTCAAGGCCGAGGCCCGCGCCCGAGCGGGCGATCCCGGCCGCGTCGTGCTCCGCCGGCTCAACAACGCCGAATACACCTACACGATCCGCGATCTCACCGGCGTCGACGCACTCGATCCAGCCAAGGAGTTTCCGGCTGACGGCGGCGCGGGTGAAGGTTTCACGAACACTGGCCAGTCGCTCGTCATGTCGCCGGCACTCGTGACCAAATACTTCGACGCCGCGAAGGCCGTGGCCGGGCACGCCGTGCTCCTGCCCGACGGCTTCCGGTTTTCCGCGGGCGACACGCGACGCGACTGGACCGACGAGGCGCTCGCCCGCATCCGCGGGTTCTACGGCCGGTTCACGCAGCCGCTCGACGCCGCCGCGGCCGCGGCGCAGACAGTCGTGGGGCAGGGGATCCGACTCGACCTTGGCCACGACGGATTTCTGCCGACCGAGAAATACCTGCTCGCGACGCTCGCGGAGCGGGGCCGCCTCGCGAAGGGGGGCGACGCGATCGCAGAGGTGGCCCGCGAACGAGGTTTGAATGCCAAGTATCTGGCCATGCTCTGGAATGCGTTCTCAGCGTCCGACGGATCATCGGCCGGCGGCACAGCGTCGGCACGTGAGCCGTCGTTGATCCTTGACACGCTGCGGGCTCGCTGGAAGACCGCGACTCCGGGCGATGCAGCCGCACTCGCGGCGAGTGTTGCCGGCTGGCAAAAAGCGTTCTGGAAGTTCAACAACGTCGGTCAGATTGCCCGGCAGTTTGGCCGGCAGGATGGACCGCCGTCATGGATGGAGGCGGTGACGCCGCTCGTGGACCGGCAGGAGTTCCGCGTGAAGCTCGCGGTGCCGGAGGGAAAAGACTCGATCACGATCCGCCTCGCGGCCGGCGACGCCGGGGACGGTCGCGATCAGGATTACGCCGTGTGGGAAAACCCGCGGCTCGTGGCCCCCGGTCGGGCCGACCTGCCGCTGCGGCTCGTGCGGCACATGGTGGCCACGCTCGCCACGCAACGGGAGCGGCTGGCTGCGACCGCGTCGGAATGTCTTGCGGCCGTGGCCGAGGCGGCAGCGGTCGAGCCGCCGGTCACCAGCGACACATTCGAGGCCACGGTCGCCGACCTGTCGCGGAAGCATGCGGTCGATCCGCAGCTGCTGTCGGGGTGGCTTTCGTATCTGGGCATCGGTGCCGCGGAGCCACAGTTTGCAAAACTCCTCGGCAAGAAGGTCGAACGCATCGAGGGCTGGGCGGCTGTCAACGGCTGGGGCGGCGACGGGCCGCTGGGCGTGATTGCCAACTCGTCGGACGAGCAGTTCCGCATTCCCGGCACGATGAAGCCCCATGGCGTGGCCGTGCATCCCGAGGTGAAGCAACGGGTGATCGTCGGCTGGCGGAGCCCGATCGCGGCTGCGGTGCAGATCACGGGCGGGATCGAGGGCGTGCATATCGGCTGCAGCAACGGCACGCTCTGGTCGTTGCAGGTCTGGAGGGGCGGCACGCGACAGGTGCTCGCGAGTGGCACGAGCAACGCCGGCCAGCCGACGCCGATCGGCCCCTTCGATTCGATCGAACTTCGCCGCGGCGACGTGGTGAGTGTTGTCGTCGGGGCCCGCGACGGCAACCATAGCTGCGACCTGACTGCCGTCGATCTCACGATCCGTGCCGGTGACCGGGAATGGGATCTGGCCAAGGACGTGTCGGCTGACATTCTCGCGGCCAATCCCCATGCCGACCGCCACGGCCATACGCAGGTCTGGCATTTTGCATCGGAGCCCGATGCCCCGGACTCCGGCTGGACGATTCCCGCCGGATCGCTGCTGGCCCGGTGGATGTCGGCGACCGCAGGAGAAGAGCGTGGAAAGTTCACCACGGAACTCGAGCGGCTGCTGGCGGATGGCGGCGCCGATGTGGCAAAGGACTCGCCCGATGCGGCGCTGCGACGCATGCTCCTCTCTGCGACCGGCCCGCTGCTGGCCCGCATCGAGCTCCAAGAGGAATCCGAGGAAAACGCTGAGGCGGTCGCTTCAGAGGCTGGTGGCGTGGGCATCGATCCGAAGCTCTTCGGCCTTGTGGCACAGGGGCTGCCGACCGATGCCCCTGTCGATGCCAAGGATCTCTGCGTGCAGGCGCCCTTCTCGATCGATGTAACGATCCCGGCGGAGCTTGCCGCGGGTTGCGAGTTTGTCACTGCAGGAAAAGTCCATCCGCAGTCTGGAGCGGACGCGAGCGTGCAGCTGCAGGCCAGCGTCGGTCCCGGTGCGGATGCCGTGTCATCAGGGGTGTCGCCCTCGGTGCCGGTCGTGGCTCGCAAGAATTCCGCCGCATGGAAACGGTTCGAGACGGCGTTCGCCGACTTCCGCAGCCTCTTCCCCAAGGCGCTCTGCTACGCGCGGATCGTGCCCGTAGATGAGGTGGTCACGCTCAACCTCTTCTACCGCGAAGACGATCAGCTGAAGCGGCTGATGCTCGACGATGCCCAGGCAAAGGAGCTTGACCGGCTCTGGAACGACCTGCTCTTCATCAGCCAGGAGCCCGTGGAACTGGTCGACGTCTACGAGCAACTGATGGGATACGCCTCGCAGGATCGGTC
>JBIIOL010000068.1:0-10582 GCA_044336965.1 Pirellulales bacterium
TGAAATTCAAGGGCGAGTGGAATGAACTGAAGGGCAAGCTCAAGCAGAAATACGCCCAACTGACCGATGACGATCTCATGTACGCAAAAGGCAAGGAGGACGAACTCCTCGGCCGTCTGCAGAAGAAGCTGGGTCAGAGGCAGGATGAGATCCGGAAGCTCATCGCCGACCTGTAGCCATGAACACTCACCGTGGTCAGGAGTGGTGCTGGAAGGCTGCGATCGGTGTGGAGCGGGACAATCGCTTCCGTCGCAAGTTTACGCGTCACGCCACGCGGGCGATGATGCACTTGAGATACTCGCCCTCGAGGCAGCCCGCGCTCACGGGGTGATCGGGGGCGGCACCGCGGCACTCGAGCAATTGGATCGTGCGACCCGATCGCTGGGCCACGCCCGCGAGCATGACGAGGAAATCCTCCCGCGACACGGCGCCTGAGCAGCTGTTGGTCACGAGGATGCCGCCCGGTTCGAGGAGATCGACTGCCAGCCTGTTGATGCGGTGGTAGGCCCGCATCGCATCGTCGAGCGAGGCCCGGCTCCGCGCAAACTTCGGCGGATCGAGGATCACCATGCCGAAATGATCGCCAGCCGTCTTGAGGGCGGCGAGTTTCTCGAATGCGTCGGCGGTTTCGACGGCGACGTTGGCGGCGCCGTTCAGGTCGGCGTTGGCCTTCGCGAGCGCCGTCGCCTTGGCGCTCGAATCGACAGCCAGCACGCTCCTCGCCCCACCGCCCACGGCACAGGCCGTGGCGAAGCCGCCCGAATAGCAAAACATGTCGAGCACGCGGCGGCCGCGGGAAAACCTCGCTGCCGCCTGGCGGTTGTCGCGCTGGTCGAGATAGAAGCCGGTCTTCTGTCCCTCGGTGAGGTCGACGCCGAACTTCAGGCCATGCTCCGTCACGAAGATCGGGCCTGATGGCGCTGTGCCCCTGACGAGACGGTCGGGCAGGTGCAGGCCCTCGAGCTTCGCGAGGCCACGTTCGGCACCGCGAAGGAGAATTCCCTTCGGTGCCAAAAGTGATTCGAGCGCGTCGCAGATGGTGTCGAGCCGGCTCGACATCGCCAGCGCCGTGACCTGCACCGAAAGCCATTCGCCGTAGCGATCGACGATCAGGCCGGAGAGATCGTCGCCTTCGCTGTTGACCAAGCGGGCGGCGCCGCCTGCGTCGCCGAGGCCGAGCGACTGCCGCAGCCCCACGGCCGACGCGATCCGTGATTTCCAGAGGCCATCGTCGAGCCTGGTGGCGGCATCGAAGGCGTAGAGCCGCACCCGCAATTTGCTCGAGGAGTTCCACAGTCCACGGGCCACGAACGTGCCGTCGTGCGTGGCGAGATCGACCACGTCGCCATCGGCCGGCGTGCCATCGACACGCAGCACCGCTGAGTCGAGCACCCATGGATGCCGTCCAAAGAAGGGGCGGGCCCGCTTGGGCTTGAGCACCACCGTTGCCGCGGGCAGGCCAGCCGCCTCTGACGGCTGGCTCGATGACTCAGGCATGCACGACCTGCTTGGCCGGGCCCGGCACCACGTGCGGCGCAGGCAGGGCATCGCTGCCCGGATCGGTCTTCAACTTCCGTCGCCCTTCTCGCAGGGCCTTCTTCCGCTCGATCCGCAGCACGCTCCAGCTGAAGATGGCGCCGAGCGGCCCCGACAGCAGCGCCGGCATGAAGACGAGGTTGCCGACCAGCGCGACGGTGAGCATGGCCAGCATCATGTGGCCAAACCGCTGGGTCGGCCCGAACGGCGAGAGCGAGAAGACGGAAAGTCCGATGCCGATCACGCCCCAGCTCTGATACATCGCCCTGGCACAACCCTTGTAGGCGAGCATCGTCGCCTGCTTGCGGTCGAGGCCGCTGGCGATACCCTTGCGGAACCAGAGCATGAAGTGCACGACGTCGTCGACCGTCACGCCCAACGCCACGCTCGGCGCCATCACCGTGCCGATGTCGATGAGCAGCGAGCCGGCGTCGAGCGACTTGAGCAGGGCGTTGCCCCAGCCCAGGCTGCCGAACACCATCAGCGCGGGAAACGCGGCCGGCAACAGAAGCACCAGGCCGGCGGACGCCGCCCGGCAGAGCAGGATCATCACCACGACGATGATCGCGAAGTCGTAGATGAAGCCGATCGTCAGACCGTCGAGCAGCGAGTGCTGGGCCTTGTAGACCAACGGCACCAGGCCCGTGTAGTCGACCGACACGCCCTTCACCCCCTCGCTGTCGAGGTCGGCGAGGATCGGATCGATCTTCGACTGGAGGTCCCGCTTGAACAGGGCATAGTCGACTTCCTTGGTCGCACTGACGCGGGCACTGATCCGCCAGAGTTCCTGCTGCGTGCCGTCGGGAAGATCGGCCTCGCGGAGATAATCACCGGCGAGGAAGTCCTCGCGATGGGCGGTGAGCCGCCGGTTGAGCACGCTCCGCTTGGTCCGTGAGCCGAAACCGATGGCCCGGGCCGCTGCACCGCCGATGCCATCGCTTCCGTCACCGATGTCGAGGCTGCGGCCGAACGTGACGGTCGAAAGCGAGCTGCCCACCTCGTCGAGATCGCCGATATTCCGCTGGATATCGCCGACCAGTTCCATCCGCTCCAGAAAGGTGAGCGGGCACTTCTGCTGGTCGATCCGCACCAGAATCTCCATCGGCACGAGCGGGCCGAGATGCTTTTCCAGCCAGTTGTAGTCCTGACGGATACGGGCCTTGGAGGAGAACAGCCGCATCAGCTGCACGCTGCTCTCGACCTGCGTGAGCCCGTAGCCCACGGCGATCATCACGAGCAGGCAGACCGTGGCGACCAGACCGTTGTGCCGGGTGATCCACTCGCCGACACGCCACCAGGGGCTCGACTCGACCGGCTTCCACGCGTTGCTCTCATCGTCCTCGGCAAGCTTGCCCAGCTTGAGCTTCGGCGGAAACAGCTCGAGGGCTGCCGGCATGAAGAAGACGAGGATCAGGAAGCTGACCACGACACCGATGGCGGAGAAGATGCCGAACATCCGAATCGGCACGAGCTCACTCACGGCGAGGGTCGCCAGGCCGACCGCCGTGGTGCCCGTCGCCAGCGTGAGCGGCAAGAGCGCGTGATGCACTGCCCGGCCCGGGGCGCCCTCGACAACGCCCGTCTCGGCGAGTTGGTCACGGTAGTAGTTGGCGAGGTGGATCGCGCCGCTGGTCGTGGCCACGTAGACCAGCGAGGGCATGGTCAGCAGGATGGCATCGACGGGATAGCCCGAGTACCAGACAACCGCGAGGCTGGCGAACATGCTGTATACGCCGGAGGCCAGCACCATCGCCACGAGCGTCTTGCTCTTGAGGCTCCACCAGCTCACGAAGAAGCCGACCACCAAGGACAGCCCGAAGAGGATCGTCACGCTCGTCTGGCCAGCCCGGTCGATCGACACATTGTCGACGGGTGGGCCGCCCATGTGCAGCGTCTGCTCGGGGATGCCGCATTCCGCGGCGGCGACGTCCTTGATCAGATCGATGGCCCCGTGGAGGTTCGCGCGAGCCGCGTCGGACAGCGTCAGCACGAGGCATGTCTGCCGAGCATCCAGATCGTCCGCGTCGCTGCCGGCGGCGACACCGTTCGCGGCCGGACCGATAATCGCCCCCGTGAGCCGGGAAATAGCCTCCGCCCGCTCGAGGTTCAGTGGCTCCTCGGTCATCCGCTCGACGGCCCGGGGGCCGGTCTGCGCCGACTTGAAAAACAGCTGCCGCTCGATGCGGGAGGCCTCCTCAGGAGGCGGCAGGAGTTTCTGAGCGAGCAGTTCCAGCCGCGGATCAGTCATGGTGCAGCCGTCCCAGCTGACCAGAATGAACTCCTCACCCTGGAAGTTTCGCCGGAAAAACCGGTACGTCTGGGTCTCCGGATATTCGAGGGGCAGCCAGCCCTTCACGTCGTTGCGATTGTTTCCCTTGGCCTTGATCGCGCCCACGATCACCAACGGGAACAGGAAAATCAGGATCGCCATGATCCAGACACTGTTTCGCTGGTAGAAGTTCGTGGCGGGTTGCGACATCGTGCCGTCCAGACAGTGGCCGCCCGGCGGTGCCAGGGGCGGATTTCCATAGGTTCTCCCCTCAACCGTACAGGGGTTTTCCCGGCCAGTCCATATCGCTCACCGGCCTCCCGAGCGGTTTTCCACAGCTGTCGGATGACGTAAGTGATTCCCCTGGAACACTTTCCGCCGCCAACAGCCTTTCCCCAGTCCGCACAAACCCGACAGCCGAACCTCAGCCTGGTACGGCGTCTGCAGCCCGAAACCCACAGGATTTGTGGGAGCCGTCGCAGAAGGGCCTGGTCTGCGAGTGACCGCAACGGCAAAGGGCGACGGCCCGTTTGCCGACGGGAAGCGGAAACGGGTTCCCGAGGTGATCCGTGACCCTGAGGGTCAGTTGTGCAAACCGTTCGGCGGAGGGCATTTCGACCACGAGCGGACCGTTCTCACGGCACCGGATCGTGAGGCTGTCAGGGGGCAGGGCACGCGGCCCACCCCCTGCCCCGGATTCTCCACCGCCATCCGATCCTCCACCGCCAGCCGGGACGTCTGTTGATCCTGCGTCCGGCCCGTGGGGCGGCTGCTGGAAGGTCCACCACCAGAGGGCGGCGGCATTCGCCAGAAGCACCAGCGACACCAGTTGAGAGATCGAGAGCGGTGTGCCAAGGGCAGGCGGCTCATCCACGCGGATGGCCTCCAGCAGGAGCCGCGAAATCGGGTGGAGCGTGAGGACCAGGGCAAACACCTGGCCGTCCCGCCGGGCCAGCGGTGTGGCCGAGGCACAACAGGCCAGCATCGCCAGGATCGCGGCGTCGACCGCGGCGTAGAGTTGGGCCGGATGCACCGGCAGGCTCCACGGCCGGCTACCAGCTGCCGCTGCGGCCGGCAGGAGGCCCCGCGCGGCCTGGTCGAGCCACGGAGGGCTCTCCGGTGGAAACCGGACCGCCCATGGCAGATCACATGGCCCGCCATAACAACACCCGTTCAGGAAACAGCCGACCCGACCGATCGCCAGACCAACGAGCAGGCCTGGGGCGATGCAGTCAGCCAGCCGCGGCAGTGACAACCCCCGGCGGCTGGCGAACCGCCAGGCAGCCAGAGCCGCCGTCGGCAATGACCCAAACACCACCAACCCTCCCGCCGCGACATTGACCGCGGCCAGAAGCGACTCCTGCCAACTCCGCCCCGCGGCGAAAAACTGATCGTGGTATTCGATCACATAGAAGATCCGTGCGCCGACGATCCCCCAGAGAAACACCTCCATGCCCAGCGCCAGAATCGTGTCAGCGTCGAAGCCCATGCTACGGCCCCGCACGATCGAGAGCCACGTGCCGGCCGTCGCGGCCACCAGCAGCATCGCCCCGTAGCCCCGCACCGGCACACCCTGGCCGTCGTCGAGCGCGGGGAGAAGCCAGAGGATCGTCGCGGCGGTGATCGCCAACGGCACTCCCAGTGTTTCCAGCGCCGCCCGCCACCCGTGACCGGTGGCGGTGCGAGCCACCAACACGGCCGCAACGATCGCCCACACGGCCAGCAACAGTCCCCACCCGACCAACGGCAGCGAGGAACCGCCCACGGTGATCCGCGTCGGGATGTGAAAGAGCGTCGACAGCATCAGTGGGTCAGGCCTCGAGCGGGAGTGCCACGCGGGTCGGATCCGCCGCGGGCGTGAAGTTCGCGGTTGTCGATGAGCCGCGTCGAACCCAGGCGGCCCGCCACCAACGCCACTGCCGCCGTCGCGTCGGCGGCGAGCGGGTCGAGCGATTCGGGATCGGCGAGCGCCGCATAGTCGACGACGATGCCGTGCGCCTCCATCGTCTTCCGCATCGTCCGCTCGATCACGTCTGGAGCGGCACCATCCCGCCAGAGCTGCTCCGCCTGGCGGAGACTCTCCGAAAGCGCGACGGCGCGGCCGCGATCGGCGACCGACAGATAGGCGTTGCGGGAACTCATCGCGAGACCATCCGCCTCACGCACGGTGGGGCAGACGACGATCTCGACCGGCAGGCCGAGATCGCGAACCATCCGCCGGACGACGAGCGTCTGCTGCCAATCCTTCGCGCCGAAGTAGGCCGCATTGGCCGGCACGGCCAGAAAGAGCTTGCAGACCACCGTCGCCACGCCGTCGAAATGGCCCGGTCGCCGCTCCCCCTCGAAACGCACCGCTGGACCGCCCACCACGATGCGTGTGGCATCGCCCGGCGGATAAACGGCCGACACCTCGGGCACGTAGATCCACCTCACACCGTGCGGCGCGAGCAGCGCCGCGTCGGCATCGAGCGTGCGAGGATACCGCGAGAAGTCCTCCTGCGGCCCAAACTGGGTCGGATTCACGAAGATGGAGACGGCGACATCGTCGCAGTCGCGAGCCGCCCGGGTCACGAGGCTCGCGTGGCCCGCATGCAGCGCCCCCATCGTTGGCACGAAGCCCACCCGTCGGCCGGCGGCCCGCGCCTCGACGACGAGCGCCCGCATGCGATCGGGATCGTGCACGATCTGCTGCATCACGCCATCGCCTCGACGACGGCCACGGCTTCCTGCACCGCCTGATCAAGATCACCCGCTGCGATCGTCACGACCGCCCGAGGCACTCCCGCTGCGGCGGTCTCGGGAGAGCGGATCGCGGTGATGATTCGCTCCTGCAACCGCAGGAGCCTGGCCACCGAGTCGTTCGTCGCCTCGCTCACCGTCGTCGACGACCGCCGCCCGGCGCCGATGGCAGCGCGGGAAGTGGACCGCCGTTCGCGTGAGTCGATTCTCTCCTCGAGCACGTCCGGCGAGGCCACCAGCAGGATGGCCACGTGCGGTGACACGGTTTCGGCAGCCGTTCTGGCGAAGTGCCGCTCGAAGCTGGCGAGCGAATCCGCCGCCAGTGAGTCGGTCGCCGCCAGCCGCACGGTGTGCAGCCAGTAGTCGGCCACGGTACCGTGCGGATCCGGCTGCCATCGCTTCGCCAGCAGCGGCTGCGCGCAGGCATCGACCGCATGCCGCCATGCCAAGTCGCCCATGGCTGCATCGAGTCGCGGCGCCCTGCCGGCGACCACGCCGTATTCCGGCGGCGCCGACACGAGCCGCGCGAGCGTGGCATGGGCCACGGCCGCCGCGACCTCGGCCGTCCCCGAACCAGGCACGCCGATCACCGCCACGTGCGGATGCGGCGACGAGATGCTTTCGAGCAGGCTCTCGAGCGTGCAGGAGGCCAACGGGTGCACAACATCTGGAGCGATCTCCACGCACGGCTCGAGCACAAACCGTCGGGTGACCATGCGCGGATGCGGCAATGTCAGCGATTCGGTGTCGAGCACGACGTCGTCGTAGAGCAACAGATCGAGATCCACCGTCCGCGGCCCCCAGCGCTCGCCGCGTTCGCGATCGAGCGTGTTCTCCACCGCCGCGAGCATGCCGAGCACGTCGTGCGGCGCGAGTTCGGTCTCGAGCAGGCAGGCGCCGTTGAGAAAGACACCCTGCCCGGGCGGCCCGCCGATTGGCCGGGTGTCGCGGTAGCGGCTCACGCTCACCAGCGTGACGCCAGGCATGAACCGCAGCAGTTCCATCGCCCGATCGAGATAATCACGCCGTTTGCCGACGTTCGACCCGCATCCCACAAGGCATCGTGCCATAGCGTTTCACACCAAGAGGCTTGAACCCGACGGCAAAGCGTCTCGATTCTAACCGTCGTCCCCCCTCCCGGAACAACGAAGCCTCACACTCCGCCTGCAAAATGCTGGAAAACCAGCCCGACATTCCGTCCAACCATCGCTCGAAAACCGGGGGGACATCCAGGCCACGACCAAGGTCGCCGACTGTCGCTCCCTCCAGTCGTCGCCCCCGAAATTTCCGAGACGATTGTTTCGTCGGTGTTCGTCACACTGTCTCAGGGCCGCGACTGTGCGACTCCCATGTCTGCGAGTCACGTGCACCTGATGGGGCGTCATTCTGTGAACCCCCTCGAAGATGTCAAGGACGTTTCATCTCGCACGACGTGCGTGCACACTGCGTCTCGCAAAACCGCCGAAGAAAAATGCTGTTCGTTCACAAAAAAAAATTTGCTCGCGGTGCACACATTGTCGAAACGGATTCGGCATGGTGTGCTAGCGAGACGAGGAACCTCACAAACGACTGCGTTGACTGCATCTGATCTCGCCTCACGCATGATCTCATGGCCCACTTTTCTTCCCGCAACGACACTTCATCGGGTGCTGACAGACGCTTCACCCGCGAATCGAGACAGGGTCTTGACGAGCCGCTGTCCGAAGCGCTCTCGCCGGCTGGATTGCCTCTTGCTGGATTGCCTCTTGATGGATTGCCTCTTGGCGATCCGCTCACGGACATGCCGTCCGACGCCGCGGATGCCGACACAGCGGCTCACACGCCGGAAAATGGCCTCCTTGCGGACGAGTCGTATTGGCAGCTCTCCCGCACGCCACTCACGAGCCTGTTTTTTACGCTCCCCCTGGTGCTGGCCTACGAGGGTGGCGTGCTGCTGCTGGGCCGCGGATCACCTCGCAATGGTGCCGATGTCTGGCTCCGTCACCTGCTGGATGCTCTGGGATTCGGGCAGTATTTCCTCCTTCCGCTGCTCACCGTGGTGGGCCTCCTCGTATGGCAGTACCTGTCGCATGATCGCTGGAGGGTGAGCCTCGCCGCTTTGCCGGGCATGGCGGCCGAATGCATGCTCTGGGCGGTCGTGCTCGTCGGCATCGGACGGCTGCAGCAGAGCCTCTGGCCGTTCCAGCCCGGGCTCCTCGAGTGGGAATTCCTGCACATGCAAGGCGACGCAGGATTCGGTTGGCGCGCGGTGCTGGCACGACTCGTCGGCTTCTGCGGTGCGGGTCTCTACGAGGAGGTGCTGTTTCGGCTGCTCATGCTGCCAATCGCCGTCTGGACGCTGGAGCGACTGGGATGCTCGACGCTGGTGGCCGGTCT
This sequence comes from Pirellulales bacterium, assembly GCA_044336965.1. Classification (GTDB taxonomy): domain Bacteria; phylum Planctomycetota; class Planctomycetia; order Pirellulales; family UBA1268; genus CAMCQY01. Next base: position 8,921 of record JBIIOL010000068.1, read on the forward strand.
CTGGGCGCTCGTGCTGTCAAGCCTGCTCTTCAGCGGCGCCCACTACATCGGCCCGCTCGGCGATTCCTTCACGCTCTACAGCTTCACGTTCCGCGCCGTGGCAGGCCTGTTTTTTGCGATCCTGTTCCTGCTTCGCGGCTTCGGCATCGCCGCCGGCACTCATTTTCTCTACGACGTTCTCGTCGGGCTGATGTAGTTTCCGCGGACACTCCACGGCGACAAAGGAACTTTGCATCCGGCTTGGTGCCGCATGCAGCCACGACCTATAATCGGAATGCGGCGAGAATCGAAGCGTGACAGTTGGCTGAGTGAGGCTGACTCCCGCAACGCATCTCTCGCCTTCTGTCTTTTGTCTTCTCGTGGAGTGGCATGTCGTGCTGTCGGCTCGTCCCAAGGTCGCCGAATTGGTCTTCCAGCTCTATGGGCGGACGCTGCATCCTGAACTCTTCGAGATTCATTGCTCCCGCACGATCGACCGTGGCGGCTATACGGCGGTCGTGGCCATCACGAATGCCGGCCACCTCGTGACCTGGCGGAAGGACGGCCTGACGCTGACCGAAGTGGCAGCCGACTCCGGCCAGCCCATGCCCCAGAAGCGGCGGCTGCTCTCCCACCGGCTCTGCGGAGAACGCAGCGACCGCATGGAGTGCCGCGGCGGCGCCGCGTATCAAATGTGCTTCCAGTTGGAGCGTGTGACGCCGGAGGTGTTCTGGGCATTCCAGGAAGAACTCGCCGCCGAGGGTCGCCAGCACGGGCTGCTCCACCACTTCAGTGCAGCGGGGCGACTCGCGACGGGGGCCCTCAGCTGGATCAACATCGAAACCCGCGCCAAGGGTCTCTCCGTACAGGCGTTTCACACCTTCCCGGACGATCACGCAATCGTGAAGAGCCAGTCGCTCTTCGAGCTGCCCTGACGCCACACCCTCCCTCCCCACAACAGCCCGCCCGATGCCCACACCCAAATCCGGCCCCCCGAAGACGCCCGCCCCGACCCCGCGCAGCCGCGTGTTGATCGCCGACGACAACGAGCCCAACCGCGAGCTGCTCGAGGTCTACCTCGCCGAACTCGACTGCGAGATCGCCACGGCAGTGGATGGCCGCGACACGCTCGACAAGGTGGCCTCGTTCCATCCTCACGTGATCCTGCTCGACGTGATGATGCCGAAGCTCTCGGGCTTCGAGGTCTGCGAGCGGCTGAAGTCGGATGCGACCACAAGCCCGATCATGATCCTGATGGTGACGGCGCTGGGCGAGCTCGGCGACATCGAGCGGGCAGTCGAGGCCGGCACCGACGACTTTCTGTCGAAGCCGGTCAACAAGGTCGAACTCGTGAAGCGCGTGGAGAACATGCTCAAGCTCCGCCACGTCAGCGACGAACTGGAGCGGCTCCGCAGCTACATCAGCACGATGGACGACGAACTGCCGCCCCGCCAGACCGGCCGCGGACAATGAGTCGTTGCACGATCCCCCGGCTCGCGCCGGGGGCTTGTATCTGACTCTTTCATGCAAGCCCTGAGCGCAAGCGACGGGATCGGCTTGGCCCGCTACCGCACCGCCACCTGCCGCAGCACGCGGGAGGTCGCGGTCGACTTGTTGAGCACGTAGAAGTGGATGCCGGGCACGCCGCCGTCGAGCAGCCCCTGCACCTGCCGCGAGGCGAAT
>JBIIOL010000516.1:0-3060 GCA_044336965.1 Pirellulales bacterium
TCAGGAACTGATGCGGAAGTGGGACATCGACCGCGACGGCAAGGTCGATGCGAGCGAAGCCGAGATCGCCCGCGGCCGCATGCGGCGTTCACGCAACGAAGCCATGATGAATTCTGGCACCGATCCGGTCACCGGCCGGCCGCGGGTGGCAACCGATCCTCTGACCGGACGATCGGTGCCGCCGGATGCAGCCGCCGCCGACGATGGGCTGATTCTCGTGCCGGGCAATGGCGAGAGGCCACGAGCCGAAGGCGACGCGGCAGCTCGCGACGACATGCCGCCGCGGCCCGCACGGCGGGATAGCGAGCCGCTTCCCGGGACCCGCGCTCCAGCCATGTCATCCACGATCCCTTCGGTCACACCGAAGCTGCCCAACGGATTGTCCAATGGAGCGCCGGCGCCCGACGCCAGATCGCGGTTGCCGGGAATGCCGTCGGCGGCGGGACGCCAAGGTCTGCCGAGACCACGCGATGCGGGCGGCGCCGATCTCAGCAGCCGTGCGCGGGTGCTGCCGGGGCAGAGTGCCACGCAGAATCCAGCGCAGAATCCTGCAGCCCGCAGTCCGCAGTCTTTGGGAGCTGGCCAGGAGCGGCAGCAGTTGGGGGCACGTCCGGGGATCATCGCAGGCGGTGTGCGGGCCGGCGCGCCAGGTGCGAGGCCGGGCTATGGTGCCGGTGGGGTGCCACCCGATCTCAACGCCGGTCGACCCACCAGCCAGCCTCCCTTGATGTCGCGACCCGGGATCGGACCGTATCGTGGGCCCACGCCACCCGGCGCACCGGCGGTTGGTGCGCCGAACGTGCCGCGGCCGGGGATGGGCCAGCCCACTGGAGTTCCTTCTGTGACGCGGACGCCGAACACGGTGCCTCGCGCTCCGCGGATGACCTCCGACGAGTTCTATGGACGGTAGTTACCCGCCACGCATTGGTTCGCCGGCTGCGGCATGCTCGTCGCCGGCGGATTCTGCTACGGGATGCTCTTGGATGAATCGTGCATCGCTCGTGAGTCGCAGAATTCACCGGCTCCTGCGCGTGCCTCCGACCGGCTCCTCAGCATCATGGGCGTACGCTGGTCGCGCTACCCCCTGCGCCAGGCCCGGAGGGCCGGGTAAGAACCAGCGGGCGGAGGCCCGCCAAGAAAAAACGACACGATGTCGTGTTTTTCGTGAAGCATCTTCGCCGGCTGCGGCATGCACGTGAGAACCCCATGACCATCATGCTGTCCGTTTTTTGTTCGCCGCTGCGGTATGTGCAGGGCGTGGGGGCGATGCGACGGCTCGGAGCGGAAATGGCCGCTGTCGGGCTCGAAGGACCGGCGCTGATCGTCGCCGGGGCCACGCCCATCGCCCGGCTCGCGCCCACGTGGGCAGCCGCCCTCGACGACGTCGGTATGAGCCATCGCGTGCGGCTGTTCGGTGGCGAGTCGAGTCGGCGGGAGATCGCGGCGATCGTGGAGGAGGCGAAGAGCCTCGGCGCCCGGACGATCGTGGCCGCAGGCGGCGGCAAGGTGCTCGACGCGGCCCGGTCGGCCGCCGCGGCGGTCCGGCTGCCGTTCGTGTCGTGCCCCACGATCTGTTCGACCGACGCGCCCACGAGCGCGCTCTCGGTCATCTATCACGACTCCGGACCGCAGTGTGGCAGCGTGGAAGCCTATGAGATCCACCGTCGTTCGCCCGACCTCGTTCTCGTCGACACGCAGGTGATCGCGGAGAGTCCACCACGGCTTCTCGCGGCCGGCATCGGTGATGCGATGAGCACGTGGTACGAGGGTCGTGCGGCATCGGTGGCCGGGCGTCCGAACATGCGGGGTGGCAGGGCCACGCTCGCCGCGGTCGAACTCGGCAGGCTCTGCCGCGATACGGTGCTCGCGGACGGCGAGGCCGCGCTGGCTGAATGCCGTGCGGGACGCGCAGGTGCGAGTCTCGAACGCGTGGCAGAGGCGGCGACACTGCTCTCCGGGCTCGGATTCGAGTCGGCGGGGTTGGCGGCGGCGCACGCGGTGCACAACGGGCTCACGGCGATCGCCAGCACGCATGACGTGCTCCATGGCGAGAAGGTGGCGTTTGGCACGCTCGTGCAGCTTCTCCTGGAGGTGAACGCTGCGGCTGATGTGGCCGTACGCGAGGCGACCCTGACAGAGGCGCAGCACGTGGCGGCATTTTTCGTTCGGGTGGGGCTGCCGGTCACGCTGGCCGAATTGGGGATCGATGGCGAGGGGGACGAGTCGATCGCGGACGCCGTGCATCGCATCGCGTTGCGTGCGACGCAGCCGGGCGAGACGATCCACAACATGCCCTTCCCGGTCGATGCCGACCGCGTGGCGGCAGCGATTCAGGCCGCCGACGCTCTCGGGCGTGCCGCCGTGCGGCCGTGAGCGTCCGGCTGATTGAGTCGGCTCCAGACGGGCTCTAGAATCAGGGCTTCAAGACGTTCATGCCCTGCCCTGGAGCCATCATGCTGATCGATTTCCGTCGCTCGTGTGCCCGTTGCGCGTTCGTTGTGGGGGCGGCGCTGTTCACGCTGCTCTCGGCTGGTGCTACCCATGCGGAGATCTCGGTCTCCGAGGCCTTGCCGTCGGACACGGAGCGGGTGTTCGTGTCGGGAGTGCCGGATTCCTTCGAGCAGGTTCGGGCGGCGATCGAGAAAGCGAAGCTCGAGAGCGGTCGTGACTATCGAGTAGTCGTGGTCGGAGATGCCGGCGGCGGACCCAATGCGGCCCAGAAGCTGCTCGACAGCCTGATGGAACGGTGGCAGCAGGAATCGGCGGAGGAACGCCGGAGCAACGGCCGTCCGGCCGCGTTCGAACCGGCTCGCGACGTGACGATCGTGCTTGACATCAAGGATCGGCAGATCGCCGTGCGGGCGCCGTGGGGGCTCGAGGTGTCCAGCGGTCTCAAACCGCAGGTCGTCAAGGACGAACTGATCGACAAGGTGTTCGTGCCCCGTGCCAAGGACGGACAATTCGACGAGGGACTGGCCGATTTGGTCGGAGCCACGGAGCAGTGGGTGAAGAGGAAGGCCGAACTCAAGAAGGCGGGAGTCGAGGCGAACCGCATCTTTC
>JBIIOL010000069.1:0-10569 GCA_044336965.1 Pirellulales bacterium
CTGGATCGCGCGGAGCGTCTTGATCGCGTCGATCGCCGCGATCGTGATCCTGGGCCGCACCAACTGGATCGCGATGGTGGTGATCGTGACACTGCTGGGCACCGATCATCCGCCGATCCGCTCTGACGGCCGGCCGCTGGGCCCGGCCCGCACGGTGCTGGGCGTGCTCTCGTTTCTGATCCCGATCGTGACCTTCATGCCCGAGCCGCTGCTCTTGGAGTAGGCTGCTCTGGGTATAGAACGCTCTTCGAGTAGGGCTGGGCGGCCCGTCATTCCTGTGGCAGTGGTTCCACCGCCACCTCGTCGAACCACGCCTTGCCGACGGTGCGTTTGTCGCCGTCGACCTCGAGGCTGAACCCCTGGATCGGCTGTTCGTGTGGCAGTTGGTAGGTCAGTGCCTCAATGCCATCGACCACCACCCGAACGTCCCGATGCTTCACCTCGTAGAGAACATCGTGCCACTCGTTCGACGCGATCGGCTGGTCCGACATCTGCTCGAGCACGTCGTTCTTGAACTGCCGTTTGGGCTTCGCATCCACGCCGGCCGCCGGATCGGCTTGCGGTTCCTCAGCCACGAGCATGCGGTTGCCGTTCCAGAACCGGATGCCGGCGGGCCGTACGTCGACGACGGCCACATGGCTGTCCGTAGCCTCGTCGGGCTTGATGCCGGGTGACATGCCGCCGATCCGGATCCGCGCGGTCGTCTCGCCGCCGAGCCGCAGCCGGCACCGTACCCGCACGCCGGTCTGCTGGAACGGCCGCGGAAACTTGTCACGCCGCGAGAGGCCAGCGGCGTGAGCCTCCTCGGGGAAATTCGTGCCGCAGATCATGCCCTCTTCGAGCTGCCACCATTCCGGTCGGGCGAAGATCGATTTCTCTCCCTTTGGCCAGTGGCCCTCGATGCCCTGGGCCCATGTGCCATCGGCCAGTCGTCCATATGGCACCCAGCGTTCAACCCACGACTTCGTGTTGAAGTCTTCGGTCCAGCCGGCGACGGGTGTCGCTTCCCCGGCGTGCAATCGAACGCACCCGGCTGCGAAAAGCAACGCGACGACGACACCAACGTGTTTCGCCAGTGGTTTCATTTCTGGGGCGTCGTGTGGCGGAAGTCTCGCTGGAGATCAAACTCGAACGTCGGGCCGGAATTGGTGCCCGGCTTGACCGTCACCCGCAGACCCGACGTTTCCGCCTTGCCGTAGGCCTCGGGCAGGAGGCCGAGGATGACATACCGCACCGTCTTTTCGTCTTCGAGGCGGGTCGTCTCCTCGCGGGAGAACCACTGCTGCACCGACCGCAACGGGTCGCCCGACGCGGCTGCAAACTCGGGCGGCACGGCATCGGGGGCGACATCGACGAATTTCTGCAGCGTCACGGCATACTCGCCCACCATGGCCCCAGCACCCAGGGTGCCACCGCGGGTGGAGGTCAGTGTGTAACTCCCGTTGGCGCGTGTCTTGCCGAAGGCCGTGACACCCTGGCCTGTGACGACCGGACTGAACGACACGCCCACTCCTTCGAGCGGCTGGCCCTCAAGCATCACCCGGCCTTTCACTGGATGCACGAGAGGCCGATTGCCACCTCGACTGCAGCCTGTTGCCAGCAGGCCGATGGCGGCGAGCACGAGAAGCGTTTGCCGCGTGGGCTCTGTTAGGAACCGTCGTCGCCAAGAGATCAGACAAGAGATCAGGCAAGAGATCAGGCAAGAGATCAGGCAAGAGATCATCTGCTGATCGCCTCGCCGCCCTTCTGGCTGCCCAACTGACCCCAGACGCCATTCCAGCGTGACCGGCCGATGTAGTTGTTCACGAAGTAGGGATCCGTGGCTGGGCTGCTCTTAAGGGTCTGGGAAAGGTCGCCGGTGTCGATCGTCTCGTCGACAAACCGGGTCGAGCCATCGCACATCGCCACATTCGCCCCGCCAGTGTGGTAGCTGCTGGCGGACGGCAGCAGGCCGCCGGCCAAACCCGTGGCTGACGTGGAGCAGGTCGGCGCGTTGGGTGGCAAAACCGTCTGGAAACGGACGTAATCGTTATGGAGCCAGCGAGTGCCGGATAACACGGCGCCAGTGAAGTCGTTGCTGAGCGTATCCCAGCTTGGGCTTGCGAGCGCCTGAAGGCAGAGCAGCGGTTGCGACGTACTGGTAAAACCGTTGAACTGCAGCATGCCCTTCCGCACGTCCGGCGAGTTCAGCCGGTAGACCGTGGCTTCACCGAGCAGGACGGTATTGGAAAGACCGTCGGTCACCATCGACGGCTTGGACCATTGCGATCCGCCGGGCGCCGTCCCATTCGCTCCGAACGGGCCACGCCGAGCTGCCCTGTTGGCATCGAAGATGTCTCCAACACTACAGCGATAATTGGTCGGCTCACCACTTAAATCGGAGTCTTTTTCGAGCGCATCCGACGGACATCGAAATGCCGGCATCGCGAGGCCGCGGAGATTGACCGGCGTAGTAGAGTTCGTTGTCACTTTGTCCGTGTAGAGCATCTTGTAAATCCGGTCGTACGTCGTCTGCTCCTCGATGTAGGGCAGGATCTCGGGAAAAAATGAGACGGTATTGTGGCATTGAGGGTTGGTGCCATTCCCGGGATACCACTTCCTCGCGTCCTCGTAGTTGATGACGCCGAGGGCTAGCTGCCGGAGTTTGTTGGTACATGCTGTTGTGCGGGCCGACTCGCGGGCCGACTGCACGGCCGGCAAGAGCAGGCCAACGAGCGTGCCGATGATGGCGATGACCGCCAAGAGTTCAACGAGCGTGAAACCGACCGCAAAGCCATCGGCATTGCGGCTGCAGCGTTCCTGGTCCGCTGATTCGGGGCGGCTGGTACTCTTGTCAGATCGCATGGCACTCATCCTTCGTTCGTGGATTCTTGCGGGGAGGCAAGACTGGCGAAGCGGCGAGTTCCCTCCAGCACAACTACCTCAAAAAAACGATAGCCGATCGTCGAAAACATTTTCGGTCATTTTTTGGATGTTTTGGGTCAGGCGGGCCGGCCAGGCCAGGCGTGTGATAGGGTCGATGAGGAGGTTGGCAATGACAGCAGGCCCGATGACAACAGTCCCAATGACCACCCCTGCGATGAGCCGCCGCCGCGTGTTGCGTGCGGGGGGCGTGTGCCTTGCGCTGCCGTTCTTTGAATCGCTCGGTGAGTCGCTCGGCGGCGAGGCTTCCGGCCCGTCTGCTCGGCGATTCGTCTGCGTCGCGAATCCCTTCGGCATGCTGAAGGAAGACTTTTTTCCGGTGGGCGACGGGGCTGACGCGAAGCTGCCGGGCAATCTGTCCCCGCTCGAAAAGCATCGTGGCCGGTTCACCGTCTTCTCGAACCTCGACCACGGCGCCAACGGCGGCCACGGGCTCACGCACACGTTCCTCTCCGGGGTCAAGTCGGCCGACGCCGCCACGATGCCCGACGGCAACATCACGCTCGACCAGTTCCTCGGCCGCGCGGTCGTCGGCCAAACACGGTTTCCAGTGCTCAACACGGCCGCGGGCCCCGCTGGCACCGGGAGCGCAGAACTCTCCTGGACCCGCAGCGGCGTGCTCGTGCCGCCGATCCAAAAGGTGAGCGAGGTGTTTCGGCTGCTCTTTCGCGACGACCCGCCGGAGGCCACCACGCGGCAGATCGCCGCCTACGACCGCCGCGGCTCGATCCTCGACGCCGTCCTCGATCAGGCCCGCGGGATGGAGTCGCGGCTCTCGGCGGACGACCGACGCAAGTTCGACAACTATCTCGGCTCCATCCGAGAAGTGGAGACCACGCTGCAGCAGGAAAAAGCCTGGCTGTCGCGGCCGCGGCCGGCGGCCGGCATCGCGGAGCCCCGCGACGGCAGTGTCACCCAGCAGGTGCCGATCCTCTTCGATCTCGTCCTGCTCGCGCTGCAGACCGACTCCACCCGCGTGGCCACGATCGAGGTGCCGGGCTCGTTCGACACTGCCGCCGTCGGCCCCGAGGGGAGCTACCACGGGTTCTCGCACCACGGCAAGGATCCGACGCTCATGGCCGGCATGCGAAAGATCGAGCGGTTTCAGATGGAGCAGCTCGCGCGGTTCCTCGACCGGCTCGCGGCGGCCGATCTCCTCGACTCGACCCAGGTGCTCTTCGGCAGCGGCATGGGCGACGGCAGCGCGCACACAAACCTCGACCTGCCGATCCTCGTGGCAGGCGGCGGGTATCGCCATCGCACCCACGTGGTCGCGCCGGCCGAAGCGGGCAAGAAGGTGCCGCTGTGCAACCTCTATCTGACGATGGCCCAGCGGTTTGGCGCGGAGACCGACCGGTTCAACCGCAGCACGAGCACGTTTACGGAGCTGGGATGACGACGGCCGCCATGTGGAGGGACTCAAGCGGAGCGTGGTGGAGGCTGTTCGGCGCGGCCTGCCTGCTGGCGGGAGTCGCGGCGACCGCGGCGGCGGAAGATGCTCCTGCGGCCCGGATCGTCGCCGCCCGCTGCCTCGACTGCCATGACGCAGCCACGAAAGAGGGGAACCTGTCTCTCGAAGGGCTCGACGCCGCAATCACACCCAAAAACTTCGACCTCTGGCGGAAGGTGCTCGACGAACTCGACACGGAGCGGATGCCGCCGCCCGACGCCGAGCGGCCGACGGCCGACGAGCGGCGGGCCGCGGTGCTCGAACTCGAGGACCGATTGGCCGCGCATGCCAAGGCGGCAGGGTCCCGTCATCCGGCTGTCTTCCGTCGCCTCAATCGCGACGAATACCACAACACGATCAAAGACCTGCTCCATCTCGACGCGCCCGGGTTCGATCCCGCCGACGGGTTTCCCAGCGACGTCCGCACGCACGGCTTCGCCACCAACGGTGAATCGCTCGTGACGTCGGGGTTCCTTCTGCGGCGGGCGGTCGAGGCGGCCGAGACCGCGATCGACCGGGCCGTCCACTTCGAGCCGCGGCCGGAGGTGCGGACATGGGATCTGCGGCCGCCGTTTCACAAGACGAAGTTCGGGTATCTGGGCAGCGAAGCCGGCTGGTATGCGCGAATCGAGAAAACACCTCAGCCCCGGCAGACGCTGCTCGAGCGGCCCGGCGATTCACCGCTGGTAGGCTACGTGCCAGTCGATGACCTGCGGGAGGGCGTGCCGCTCGCGGGCCGGTATCGGATCCGGATCGAGGCCGAAGCGAAGTTTCGCAAGGCGGACATGAGTCTGCCGACGAGGTTTCCGCTCGGGCCGGCTGGGGAGTGGCAGGACGGCAAGCCGCTGCGGCTGCAGCTCGTGTCGGGGTCGCTCCGCGGGCTCGACCTTGCCAACCGCGACAATCAGGGCACGGCCGAGTTCATCGCCACGCACGAGCAGCAGCGGGAGCGGGAGCTCGGGCACTGGGACCTGCCCGACGACGAGAAGGTGTGGCTCGAGTGTGATGCGTGGCTCGATGCGGGGGAATATCCCCGGCTCGTGTTTCCCAACGGCTTGTACGGGGGCAACTATCGGATCATCCACTACTTCCGAGAAAACCGTTTTGCCCTCCTCGACAAGGAGGCGCTGGCTCGTTTCGAGGATAACGTCGAGAGAGGTGGCGACTTCTCGATTCCGATGTGGGTGGAGACACCGCAGATCCGACTCACACAGCTTGTGGTCGATGGGCCGCTCGAAGCGGATTGGCCACCGCGGAGTCACAAGGAGATTTTCGGCGCCGAGCCCTATCGCAGCGACCGGGCGGAAGAGGTGCTGCATGCCTTCGCGACGAGGGCCTGGCGGCGGCCGGTCGGCCGCGAGGAGGTCACGCCGATGGTGGCGCTCGTGCGGTCGGCCGAGTCTTCCGGCGAGTTGCCCGAAGAGGCGATCAAGCGGGGACTCGCGGGCGTGCTCTGCTCGCCCGGCTTCCTCTACCGCGAGGAGAAGGGGCCGCAGCTTGACGACCATGAGATTGCCTCGCGGCTCTCATACTTCCTCGCCGTGTCGCAGCCCGACGAGCGGCTGCTGCAGCTCGCGGCCGATCACCGTCTCGAGCGGCCTGAGGTTCGCCGTGCCGAGGCGGAGCGGCTGCTTGCCGCCGCGACGAGCGACCGTTTTCTCGACGCCTTTCTCGACGGCTGGCTTGCCCTCTGGAAGCTCGGCTCGATGGCTCCCGACCGGGCGAAATTCCGGGTCTACTACGACGACGATCTCGAACCGGCGATGCGGCGGGAGACGCGGCTCGTCTTCCAGCAACTCTTGGCCACCAACGGCCCGGCCGTGCGGCTGCTCGATGCGGATGAGACGATCGTCAACGCCGGCCTGGCCCGGCTCTACGGCATCCCTGCCAACGCGTTCGAGGCAGCATTGGGGAAACCCGTCGAGGGCCTCTCCGCGACCGACCTTACTCCCGACGCCCTCGGCACCGCGCCGTCGCGTTCGCGGCTGCAGACGGGCTTCGCGCGGGTGTCGCTCACCGACCGTCGTCGCGGCGGCCTCCTCGGGCAGGCGGGCATCCTCACGCTCACGGCCAACGGCGTCGACACATCGCCCGTGATCCGCGGCGCGTGGGTGCTCGAAAACATCTTGGGCACGACGCCTTCCCCGCCGCCGGCGAACGTGCCGGTGATCGAGCCCGACATCCGCGGGGCGACGACGATCCGCGAACGGCTGGAGAGGCACCGCAGCAACGCCGCCTGCGCCACCTGCCACGCACTCATCGACCCGCCCGGCTTCGCACTCGAATCGTTCGACGCAATCGGCCGCTGGCGTGACGCCTACAACGACACTGAGAAAAAGCCTCCGGTCGATCCGAGCGGTGAGCTTTCCGGCGAGCCGTTCAAGAACGTCAGCGAATTCAAGAAGCTGCTCGTCGAGCAGCCGGAGCGGTTTGCCCGCTGCCTCGTGGAAAAGCTGCTCGTCATGGCCCTCGGCCGCGAGCTCGACGTGGCCGACCAGCCGGCGATCCGGAAGATCCTCGCGGCCGCCGCTCCAGATGGCTATCGCCTGCGGGACCTGATCACGCTCTGTTGCGAAAGCGAGATGTTTGTATGGAAGTAGCCGTCGCCCTGATCGTGGCGGTGATCGCCACAGCAGTGGCCGCGGCGCCGCTGCCCGCTCCGGAGAAGATCACATCGCTCACGGTCGAACATGCCCGGGAGTATGCCGTCCGCAAGGCGCCACTGCGGTTCGACGCCCTGGTCTCGCTCGACCCGGCGGCTGCCGCCGAACTCGCGAAGCACGAGGGCGCGATCTGCTTCGCGGCGCTCGCCGAACTCTCGCCAGAGGCGGCCCGGGCCCTCGCGGCGCATCAGCCAGTGAAGGGATTCGGCCAGTTCGACCTGGACTTTCAGGCGCTGCGGCAGGTCGCGCCGGAAACAGCCGCGGCACTCGCGACCCATGCCGGCAATCTCCGGCTTCCCGCGATTGAGCGGCTCGACTCACCGGAGTTGGCCCGTAAACTCGCGGGGCAGTGGGGCGAATTGAAGGTGGGCGTCACGGAGCTTTCGCCGGAGATCGCAGCGATCCTGGCGACGAATGAAGGGGTGTTCGAGGACCGCTCGCGGCCCAACGTGGTCACCCGCCGGGCCGACCAGTCGCGTTCGGTGATCTGGTTCGCGGGCTTGAAGCACCTCGAGCCGGCGGTTGCAGCGTCTCTTGCCGCCCATCAGGGAGTCCTTGTGCTCAACGAACTGATGGAACTGAGTCCTGAGGCCGCCGCCGCGCTCGCCCGCCGCAAAGGCGGCTCGTTGATCTTGAATGGCCTCGAGCGGCTCTCCCCCGCGACAGCGGCGGCGCTCGCGGCGTACGATGGCGAGATCGCACTGCGAGGTTTGCGCGATCTTTCGCCAGAGGCGGCCACAGCCTTGGCGGCCCATCGCGGCCGGCTGCACCTCATGCGAGGCGTCGACGTGCGGCCCGTTGCCAGAAGGCCATCACCATGAATCATGCGAGCACTCTTGGTCGCAGGCAACAGAGGCCGTCGTCATCGCGGGTCACCGACGTGAGGGTCACCGGCGCGGCCGTCTTTCTTCTCCCTGTGAAGCTGCGGATACCGCTCAAGTTTGGCGGTCAGATCGTCGAAGAGGTGACGTGTGCCCGCGTGGCGGCGGAGGTGCAAACGGCGAAGGGCGTGCGGGCGGTCGGCTGGGGCGAGACACCGCTGTCCGTGCAGTGGGGCTGGCCGTCGAGCCTTCCGCATGCGATGCGGCACGATGCGATGGTCCGGCTGACCGCGGCATGCGCGGAGGCGATCTGCGAATGGCCCGGCGCAGGCCACGCGATGGAGATAGGCCACGCTTTCGAGGTGGATCGCCTCGACGGGCTCGCGCGGATCGCCACTGGCGACAGCAGCGAATCCATCCCGAGACTCGCCGCCCTGATCTGCCTGAGCCCGCTCGACCTCGCCATCCACGACGCCTTCGGCAAGGTGCACGGCATCGACACCTTCACGAGCTACACGGCGGAGTATCTCAGCCGCGATCTGGCCGACCTCTTCGCCGACTCTGGGATGCAGCCCGACGATGCCGATCGCGGACTGTTCACCGGCCGCTATCCGGCTGATTTTCTGGTGGACAAACCCGCGACCGAACTGCTCGCGTGGCACCTCGTGGGTGGCCTCGATCCGCTCGAGGCGTCCGATCTCACCGGGCAGGAGCCCGACGACGGCCATCCGCTCGTGCTCGCCGACTGGATTCGGCGGGACGGTCTCACGTGTCTGAAAATAAAACTTCGCGGCGACGACATCGACTGGGACATCGCGAGGCTTCGCCGCGTGGGCGGGATCGGGCTCGCGCATGGCGTGACCATGTTCTGTGCGGACTTCAACTGCACGGTCACCGAGCCGGCCTACGTGCACGAGGTGCTCGATGCGATCGCGGCGCATGATCCCACGCTGGCCCGTCAGTTGCTCTACGTCGAGCAGCCCTTTCCGTATGACCTCGCGGCCAATCCGATCGACGTCCACTCGATCAGTGGCCGCACGCGGCTGTTCCTCGACGAGAGCGCGCACGACTGGCGGCACGTGGCGACCGGCCGGGCGCTGGGCTGGAACGGCGTCGCCCTGAAGACCTGCAAGACGATGTCGGGCGCGCTGCTCTCGCTCGCCTGGGCGCGGGCGCACGGAATGGACGTCATGGTGCAGGACCTCACCAATCCGATGCTGGCGATGCTGCCGCACGTGCGTCTGGCGGCCCATGCCGGCACGCTCGCAGGAGTGGAGACCAACGCGTCGCAGTTCTATCCGGCGGCTTCGATGCCCGAGGCGACTGTGCACCCAGGCATCTACCGACGACGGAAAGGTAGGATCGATCTCCGCTCGCTCGCCGGGCCAGGCTTTGGCATGCGGGTCGAGGAGATCCCACGGGTGCTGCCCGAGCCGTTCCTCGCGACCGGCTCGCTCGCGACCGGAGGCTGGATGACGTCGCACGGTTCGTAAAGGTTCGCTCGCTAGCTATAGCACGCCCGCAAGTACGCCAACTCCAACCCGCCCCCACACTTTGATCACACCCGAGATTCTCTCCGAGGTCTGCCGATGGATTCCACACGCTCGACCGCTGCCACGCATCATGCCACCGCCCGCGGCCGTTGGATGGCCCTCGTGGCCGCGCTGCTCGGCTGGATGTTCGACGGCTTCGAGATCGGCATGTTCCCGCTCGTGGGCCGGCCGGCGCTCGGCGAACTGCTCACAGGCGCGTCGAAGGCCGATATCGACGGCTGGTTCGGCGTGATCATGGCGGTGTTTCTCATCGGCGCGGCCACCGGCGGCGTGGTGTTCGGCTGGCTGGGCGATCGGATCGGCCGCGTCCGCGCGATGTCGCTCTCCATCATTACCTATGCACTGTTCACCGGGGCCTGCGGATTGGCCACCGAGGCCTGGCACATCGCCGTGCTGCGGTTCATCGCCTCGCTGGGCATGGGGGGCGAGTGGTCGCTCGGCGTGGCGCTCGTCAACGAGATGTGGTCGGAGCGGTCACGCGGTTGGATCGCCGGATTGATCGGCGCAGCGTCAAATGTCGGCATCGGCCTGGTGCCCGTGGTGAGCATCATGCTCGGTACGCTGATCACGAGCGTGCGCGGCGGACTGGGGGAGGTGCTACCCGCGCCGTGGGTGGAATCGTTGCTGGCGAATCAGGCCTGGCGGTTCCTGATGATCGCTGGCGCGTTGCCGGCACTCTTGGTGTTTTTCATCCGGGCCTGCGTGCCCGAGTCGCACCGCTGGGAAGAGGAAAAGCGGAGCGGGCGGACGGTGCACTGGGCCGGCCGCGACCTGTTGGCGACGTTGGCCGGCGCGGTCGGGGCTGCGGCCGTGATCGCGGTCTGGTCGCCGGCGGTCGATTCGCGGCTGCTGCGGGCGGTGGTGACGCCGCTGGGCGTCCTCGCCGCCTTTCGCGGCTTCCTTCATCCGGTGCTCATGTATCTCTCCCGCGCGATGGCCGCCGGCCAGATTCGTGCCAGCGAGGTGGCCACGCTCAAGCGCAGGCTCTTGCAGGGGGCGATGCTCGCCGGCGTTGCGCTTCTCGGCACGTGGGGATCGCTCCAGTGGGCGCCGAGTTGGGCGATCGAGCTATCGCGTGACACCCCGCAGAAGTTCGCCAAGGAATACACGCAGCTCGCCTCGGCGATCGGCGCAGTGATCGGCACCATCGCCGCGGCGTT